>DUSB01000224.1 GCA_012840625.1 Syntrophomonadaceae bacterium | reverse complement strand
TACGGACTCCCCTGGAGGGAACCTGAACCAAACCCAAAATATGTATATCATTATAGCGTACTTCCCCTAGTGCTGCTTTGGTAAAACTGCTCCCTACATCAAGGCCCACCACTATGTTGCGTTTGTTAATAGGCAAGCACTCCTTATAATAACTCCTACCATTAAATACAACAAACACACTGGTATTCCTCTTTTGTATTTAAACTTTTATTAGTATTTTTTCAATAGGTATCGACGGATAATACCCAGATTCTGGAATAAACGGGCGCCAAAAACCACCACCGCAGCCAGATAAAGTTCCAAACCCAGCCGATCACCCAGATAAGCCAAGCCTGCAGCTAAAAGTGTATTGGTAATGAAACCGCTGATAAAAATGACATTATCGAAGGCATCTTCCATATATGCTCTAATTCCTCCAAAAACGGAGTCTAAAGCAGCCAGAACACCAATAGCAGTGTATTTAACATAAACAGCAGGCAAAAGGATAGGAACCTGGAACCCGATGATCAAACCAATAATAAAACAAAAAAGTCCTAACAACCACATACGCTATTCTACCTTCTTTTTATTGTTCTTGGCTTCCACAGGTGATAGGTGTTTGGTGCGAAGCGAGCCTTTATAAGCAGGAATCTCAATCCTGTCACTCTTTTGCATTTGCACTTCCATCCCATAAATAAGTTTTAAAGATTCGATATAACCACCTTTGATGGAAAGACCGCTTTCCAGCATTTCCGGATCACCAATCGCCTTGATAACAAAGGGTGGAGCCACTTTATTGTAATTCACCAGTATGGTTGTTCCCGCACAGCGAATTTCAGATGTAGCGGTAAGCCGCTCTCCATTTACAGAAATAGCTTCAGCTCCCGATGATCGCATCTCATTCACAATGGTAAGGATATCCAGATCGTGAACCAGTAAGTGATTAGGATTTTCTCCGGGCTGCAAATTTCGGGTACTATCATCAAGCGTCACGATGATTCCCGGACCCTGTACCGGTAGCAGTCCTGCCGCCATATTGGTCTTTCGCAGTTCTTCCTGCAGTTCCTTGGACTGACCGCTATTCTCCATACTGCTGATTTTTTCTCGTAAAGCAACCACTTCTCTGGCCAGACTGTCACGCTCTTCTGTTATACTGTTTAATTTAAGGGTTAGATCTTCAAGCCGACTTTCGCGAGTTAGCTCATTATAATATGTCTCAGTAGTACGAAATTGAACTGCTATCATAATTCCTACAATCAAACATACTATCATAATAGATACTTGTCCCGTCTTACTGCGCATCATTTCACCTTCTAAGTCCTGATCTTAACCACTGGTTGTCCTTTATATCTTATATCTACATACTCCAGTACATCTTCACCTTGCTGTTCCATTTTTTCCTCCAGGCTCATTACTTCCAAAACTAACTGTACTTTCTCTTCCATCCGTTCCTCACGTCCAAAGCGAATTTCAGTTCCTTTTAATGTATACAATATCAGACTTTTTTCTTTATTAACATAATGAAATTCTGAAATTTCTTTCCGCTGTTCCTCAGGCAGAAGATTCCATACCTGTCGAGCTAGGTGAATCGCCTGTGGGTTTACTCTTTGTCCCAGATTAACCCGTTCAGGATAAATATCCATAGTAATAATAGGATAGGCTGAACCTGACTGCTGATGGCGATCAATGCAAACCCCTTCATCATCAACATATAAAAACATTCCTTGAAAAGGTATCATGGCCCAGACCCTGCGCTCCTCCACCTCAATAAGTAGCGTAGAAGGCAGCTGGCGTTTGATTTCAGCCTTCTTGATCATCGGATGCACTTCAACTGATCTGGCAGTTAAGATCTTATTGACTCGAAAAATATTTTCTCCTTTTTTTACTCCCGCAAGAGCGAGAATCTCATCCTCCGAAACCAGCTTATTTCCCTGTACTTTAAATTGGGTGATGTTAAATATCGAACTGTGTAAGAATAGGAAAATACAGACCAGGCCTATCAATAATAGAATGGAAAATTTAAATACCCCTTTGGAAGTGTTTTTCATGGCTGGTCCCCTCTTCTACGCGATTAAAGAATCAGCCTGATTATAACAGAAAAGCCTGTCTTATTGAAGATCTTAAAAAAGGAGCCGGTGCATTTACACCGACTTTCTCGTAATAGCTGCTCCTAGTTGCTGCAATTTCTGATGCATGTTTTCATAGCCGCGATCGATATGATCCAACCCCAAGACCTGCGTCTCTCCCCAGGCTCCCAGCCCCGCCAGTACCAGTGCAGCCCCTGCGCGCAGATCACTGGCTTCTACAGTCGCTCCTTCAAGATGATTGCCCTTGATAATCGCTACTCTCCCTTCCACCTTGATATCTGCACCCATACGGCGTAATTCCTGTACGTGCATAAAGCGATTCTCAAAAATCGTCTCTACAATCACACTGGTTCCTGATACCGTAGATAATAAAGCCATCATCTGCGGCTGCATATCCGTAGGAAATCCTGGATAAGGCATGGTTTTAATATCAGTAGGCAAATAGCGACACCCACGCCCTACAACACGCAACCCTTCTGACCAGGGAATGATCTCTATCCCGATTTCCATCAGCTTGGCTATAATAGGCTGCAGATGTTCAAACAGAGCATCCGTAATCCAAATATCACCACCGCTGATGGCTGCAGCAACCATATAGGTTCCTGCTTCAATACGATCAGGAATGACGGTATGTTCCACTCCTCCCAACCGTTTTACTCCTTCAATGCGAATGGTATCCAGTCCGGCACCCTTAATCTTAGCACCCATCCGATTAATAAAATTCTGCAGATCAACAATTTCCGGTTCCCGGGCCGCATTACGAATAATCGTGGTTCCTGGCACCATTGAGGCTGCCATCATGATGTTTTCCGTAGCACCAACACTGGGAATATCAAGCAGGATCTCCTGTCCATGTATATTGGCTGCCTGCCCTTCTAAGAATCCGTAACCTTCTGAAATATCATACCCCAGGCTGCGAAACCCTTTAATATGCAGATCCATCGGTCTGGATCCGATCGCACAACCCCCGGGAAAAGCTACTTTAGCCTGCCCAAAACGGCCTAACAAAGCACCCATTAATAAATTCGACGCTCGCATACGCCTGGATATATGTTCAGGTAAAGCGCAATTGCTAACCGACCGTCCATCAATAATCAAGGTGTCTTTTTCTCTTTTTACCGCCGCCCCTAATAGCTCCAATGCTTCGGACATGACCGTAATATCTTCCAGTTGGGGTACTTCATTTAGAATCACTTCCCCACAAGAAAGGATACTGGCCGCCATTATGGGGAGCGTAGCATTCTTTGATCCACTGACCCTGACCTGGCCACACAGCGGCGTTCCTCCCTGAATAATGAATTTATCCAAATTAACACCTCCGCCAGGGCTAAACCTGCGGGACGCATGACGGCTCAACAAGTCGAAGGCCTAATTTATAGATATCACCAGCCCCCATTGTCATCAATAAATCGATTTCTCCTTTAGTAATTGCATTACGCAGAAAGCTTTCTGCATCTTCAAGCGTTTCGATATACCGAACATTGCGGCAATTTTTCCTGGCTTCTTCATAAATTGTTTTGCCGCTTATGCCAGGAATCGGTTTTTCGCCAGCCGGGTAAACATCAGTAATAATAACCTGGTCTGCTTCTTTAAAAGCATTACCAAAGTCCCGGGCCAAAAGCCGGGTGCGGGTATAGCGGTGAGGCTGAAAAACCACCGCCACCTTTCCTGCTGTGGCTGCCCGTGCTGCCTGCAGCGAAGCACGCACTTCTGTAGGGTGATGGGCATAATCATCTACCACTGTGGTTCCCTTCACTTTCCCCAGCAGTTCAAACCGTCGTTTAGCTCCCCTGAACTCCTGCAGTGATTCCCGAATCCTATCAAAACTAAGCCCCAGTTCACTGCAAACGCCAATTACAGCCAGGGCATTCAGAGCATTATGATATCCGGGTACCCGCAGTAAAACCTCTCCCATCAGCTCTCCATAATGATAAACATTGAACACCGAGCCTATACCACTGGCTCTCCAATCGGCCAGTGAATATGCAAAAGCAGGATCCCCACCAAACAACATACTCTTTCCTTGAATCTGATCCTTAATACTTTGTACCAAAGGATCCTCTCCATAAAGTAAGGAAAAACCCTCAGGATCCACTTGATTTAGAAATTGTAAAAAAGCACGCTCAATCTGATCAACAGACTTATAAAAATCCAGATGATCGTTTTCAATGTTTGTAACCACCGCAATATGGGGCTGCAGTTCTAAAAACGATGCATCACTTTCATCCGCTTCGACAATAAACCAGTCTCCTTGCCCCTGTCGCGCATTCAAGGCATTACCAAGCAGCTCTCCGCCAACAATAAACGAAGGAGACAATCCACACTGTTCCATACTCGTATACATCATAGCAGTGGTAGTCGTTTTTCCATGTGACCCGGCTATAGCAATGCCCTTCTTTTTATTGGCCAGAGCTGCCAGCATCTGCCCCCGCTTTAAAATAGGAATATTCATGCGTTTCGCTGCTTGTATTTCCACATTATCTTCCGGTATAGCAGACGAAACTACCAGTACATCAACTCCCTCCTGCAGATACGAGGATGAGTGGCCAGTATAAATTTTTACGCCCATTTCTTCGAGTTGAGTGCTGACGGAGTTATATTGCAGATCGGAGCCACTTACTTTATAACCCTGTTCACATAGTATGCGAGCAATACCGCTCATGCCGGCACCACCAATCCCTACCATGTGAACCCATTGTGCTTGTTTTGTGGCCATATCCCCATCTCCTTCTTTTATGATCACTGATGTCTTATCCGTACAATGTATAGTATGCACCATTATTAAAAGTGGTTACTTTTCTGCGATAATGTCTGTCCCCGGGAATATCAGCAGCATGTCCCATCTCTAATCCCAGACACAAGGTTCTCCAATATCATGCTAGATCAAGCCTTCTAAAACCAGATCAGCTATGTTCGCCAGCGCATCAGGTTTAGCCTGAGCCAGCATATTGCTGCTCATCTTATGTAATTTATCCGGATCCAGACGCATGCTCTCGACTTTTTTATATAGAGTATCCCCATCCAATTCCTTATCAATAAGCATCGCGGCTGCATTTTTTTCCACCAGCGCACGCGCATTTTTCTCCTGATGGTTCTCAGCTGCATAAGGATAAGGAATCAGAATGGCAGGCAGTCCCAGTACAGCCAGTTCACTAACTGTGCTGGCCCCTGCACGGCATATCACCAAATCTGTAATACCCATTACCTTTTCTATATGTTCATGATAGGGTATCATCTGCAGTTCACACAAGAGACTCTGTCCTTGCAGCTTTTTTAGCAATTCTCTTTGCATGGATTCGTAATGACCTTTGCCGGTAATCCAGATGATGCGGATATCAGAGTAATTCCGGTAACGATACACCAGCTCCAGCATAGCCCGGTTGATGGATTCCGCTCCCAGACTGCCACCAAAAGCAAGCAGGGTAAAATGATCGTTTTCTTTCCTGAGCGGCATCTGCTCCGCCAGCGCCAAAATCTCTTTCCGCACTGGCAGTCCTGTAAGTTCCACCCTTTTGGCTGACAAATGAGGGATTGCCTCCGGAAAAGCCACCATAACCAGATCAACTTTTTTGGCCAAACGTCGATTAGCCAAACCTGGAAAGGCATTCTGTTCATGGATACAGGTTTTGATACCCATTGATGCACCAGCTGCAACAATGGGATAGGATACGTAGCCTCCCGTACCCACAATTACATCCGGTTGGAACTCCCGAATAATTCTTCGTGCCTGCAAGGTACTGGCAGGTATTTTCAGTATAGAGCGCACTGCCTTTACCGGCGATGAGCGATCAATACCTTCTATATCGATGGTACGAAAAGGAATACCCTGCCCGGGGATCAAGGTGCTTTCCAATCCCGTCTTCGTCCCTACAAACAATACACTGACCGAAGATATCCGCTGCTGAACTTCTCGAATAATAGCCAGAGCCGGATAAATATGTCCGCCCGTCCCGCCACCACTAACAATCATTTTCACTAGTATTCACCTCATTTATAGGCACTGTAACGGGATATATTTAACAATAGACCTACTGCCATCATAGAAAACAATAACGATGATCCACCATAGCTAATAAACGGCAGCGTGATGCCAGTTACGGGAAGAGCACCAGAAACAACAGCGATATTAATGGCAGCCTGCAGCACGATAATAATGGTCAAGCCCGCAGCCAGCAGGCTGGAAAAATTATCAGGTGCATTCATGGCAATTTTAAAACCTCGCCAGGCAAAAAGCAAGAAAAGTAAAATAACCAAAAATGCACCAATAAATCCTAACTCTTCCCCCAAAATAGCAAAAATAAAGTCAGTATGCTGCTCTGGCAGGTAAAAAAACTTCTGCCGACTGCGCCCCAGTCCCATACCAAACAAACCGCCCGAACCCAGGGCATAAAGCGACTGAATGGTTTGAAAACCTTCATCACTGGCATATTTCCAGGGATTTAAAAAAGCAATGATCCTTTCCGTACGATAGTCAGCAAAATAAATCGCTGCTCCAACAGCCGCTATTCCTCCCAACATCAAACCCGTTAAATGAGACGTCTTGGCACCTGCAACCAGCATCATAAAGAAAACGGTTCCGGCAATGGCTACTGCAGTACCCAGATCCGGCTGTACCATAATCAAACCACATACCAGCGCCACAATTAACAAGTAAGGCAGTACACCCTCTTTGAAAGATTGCATATCATTAATATTGTTTTCCATACTTTTAGCCAAAAATAACACAATAGCCAGCTTCATTAATTCTGACGGTGAAAAAGTTATCGGTCCTATACCCAACCAGCGCTGGGAACCTTTCACCTCAGTCCCTGCTGGCGTAATAACCAGAATAAGAGCAATTAATGCAATCACCATAATGGGTACGGCCATAGAGCGCAGCCGGGTGAAATTTAATTTCATCACAAAAAATAAAGCTGCCAGACCTATCAGTACCCAGATCAATTGTCTTTTAAAATAATAGTAGGCATCACCATACCGAATGCTGGAGGTTACAGCACTGGAACTAAAAACCATTACCAATCCAATCCCAATAAGGGTTAAGGTAATAATAAAGAGGACAAAATCAGGTGGTCCTTTTTTTAGCCTCATCCCAGGAATCCCCCCATCAAGCTTGCTTGGTTACATCTCGCACCAGCTGGCAAAAAAGATCTCCTCGCTGCTCGTAACTAGGAAACATATCCCAGCTTGCACAGGCAGGTGAAAGTAAAACTACATCACCAGAGCAGGCCAACTTATGCGCCAGATGAACAGCAGATGGAAAATCTTCTACCTCATGTATATTCTCGAATCCGTATTCCATAACTGCACCTTTTATCATGTCACGAGCTTCCCCAAGTAAAATTAACTCTTTGACACGTTCCCGCACCACCATTGCTAACTGCTTAAAGCTACCCCCTTTAGCACGTCCGCCAGCAATTAGAATAATCGGCTGCTCCAGGGCTTCCAGCGCCTTGATGGTTGAATTAGGGTTGGTGCCTTTCGAATCGTTAATGTACAGTACCCCATTATGCTCTGCCACCTCTTCCATCCGATGGCGGATTCCCTTGAACCCGGGTAAAGCATCCCTTATTATCTCCATACTAACTCCAGCAGCTTTAGCCATAGCTACTGCACAGACTACATTTTCTAGATTATGTTTTCCCCGCAGTCTTAATTCACTCACCGGTAAAATGGGACTTGTCTCCCCCGCGTATCGACAGCATATCATCTGATCCTGGACAAATACTCCCTCCTGTAAAGTACGCTGGTTAGAAAAAAAGATCACCCGTGAGGGAGCACGCCGGGCAAGATTGCGAACAATAGGATCTTCATAATTTAAAACCACCAGATCTTCTGCATCCTGATTTTGAAAGACCCTGGCCTTGGCTTCAATGTAATGCTCCATGGTTTTGTGTCGATCCAGATGATCGGGGGTAATATTCAAGATAGCACAAACAGGAGGATGAAAATCTTTAATCGTATCCAGCTGAAAAGAAGACGCCTCCACAGCAATCATCCCGGCTGACATATTATCAACAATGGAACAGAGAGCCGTACCAATGTTCCCTCCTGCTGCCGCTGGAATCCCCGCACTTTGCAGCAAATGAAGCAGCAGCGCCGTGGTGGTCGTTTTCCCGTTAGTTCCTGTTACGGCATGCATTTGTACCGCTGGAGCTTTTAACCGGTAAGAAAGCTCCAGCTCTCCAATAACAGGAATACCTACCTGTATTGCCTCCTTTACCGGAGATACATCCAGGGGGACGCCGGGGCTAACCACCACCAGATCATAAGCTTCATGATTTATGGGCGGAAGCTCCGCAGCAAAGACAGGAATGCCTCTCTCTTGCAGGGTTTTATTCTGTTCTGCCATCTCTTCCAAAGATTTGCGGTCATAAGCTGTAAGCCTGGCCCCTCTTTTATGTAGTGCATCAATGGCCGCCATTCCACTGCGAGCCAGCCCCACCACCAAAATACGCTGATCTTTCCAGTTCAAGGTAATCTTCACTTCCTATCAAATAATCATACAACCCCACAATCCCAACAGAACAAAGAGGAACGATAAAAACCAGAAAAAATAAACCACTGTGGTTTCTTTCCATCCTTTTAATTCAAAATGATGGTGCAGGGGGCTCATGAGGAAAACCCTTTTCCCGGTGGTCTGAAAGGAGGCCACCTGTATCATCACGCTAAGAGCTTCCAGTACATAGACACCTCCTAGCAGAACCAGAGCAATCTCCGTACCAGTCATGGTAGCCACCGCAGCAATAGCACCACCAAGAGCCATTGATCCGGTATCACCCATAAAGACCCGGGCCGGATAACGGTTGAAAAATAAAAAACCAATACAGGCTCCTGCCAGCGCCCCACAAAAGATGGTCAGATTTGCATTCTGAGTCAGATAGGCCAAAAGACCTAAAGCCACCACCACAAAAAAGGTAACTCCGGACACCAGTCCATCTAGACCATCAGTTAAATTAACTGCATTGGCCGTACCAATGACGACCAGGATAACAAAGGGGATATACCACCATCCCAGATCAAATTCTGCTCCAGAAAACGGGATCACGATCGTCGTGCCCCGGTTTAGATAAAAAACCAAAAAAAAGGCAAAAGCGGCGGCGATGAGCAACTGCAAGATCACCTTTTCACGCGCACGCAGGCCCAGGGATCGCTTTAATACCACTTTTATATAATCGTCCCAGAAGCCAATACCGCCAAACGCAAGCATGACCAGGACCGCGGTTAAAACCCTTTCACTTTTGCCTGCAAACAAAAAAGAAGCCACCATCACAGCAGTAATAATAATAATACCACCCATGGTCGGGGTACCTGCCTTGGCCAGATGAGTTTGTGGGCCTTCTTCGCGAATATTCTGTCCTACTTTCAGACGGGTTAAAAATGGGATCATAAAGGGCCCCATAGCTATACTGATCAATATGGCAGCTATAGCAGCAAAGATTGCATAGTTTATATAAGAATTAAACATGAAAATGTACCTCCGACTTAATCTTCAGCCATCCAGGCGGCCAGGATTTCTTCCATATGCATCCCACGCGAGGCTTTAAAGACAACAATATCCTCTTTACCTACATGTTTATTAATCCATGCTTGAGCTTCCGTCCGATCTATGAAAACATGAATGTTTTCAGGTCTCATACCTGCCTCACGAGCTCCCTCGGCAATCCATCGTGCTCGTTCCCCAATAGTCAGCAGCACATCCATACCGGTATGCACCGTGTATTGGCCCACCATCCAATGTCCCTCTTTTTCATAGCTGCCCAACTCAAACATATCTCCTAGCACCGCCACCTTGCGACGTCCTGCAGCAAGATCGCGACATAAATCCAGGGCTACCTGCATTGATAAAGGATTGGCATTGTAACTATCATCAATCACCAGTCCTCCCTTTTCCAGTTCTACTAAACGCAGCCGACTGCCACTGGGCTTGTATTCTTTTAAGGCTGTATGTATATTTTCCAGTGAGATCCCCAGTAAAAAGGCCATACCGACTGCCGCCGCCACATTGGGAGCCAAGCGGGCCGCTGGCACGGGGAAAAAAACCTCACTTGACTGATCAAAAAGACGCAGATTAAAGAGAATTCCATCCAGGTGAACCTGTATATCCATAATACAAAATTCACAATCGGGAGAAAAACCAAAACGATACTGGCGGCAGGGATAATGCTCGGCCGCCTCCAGCAGGAGACGGCTATCACCATTGAGCAAGGCAAAACCATCCTCCGGTATATGAGCCAGAATTTCTGTTTTAGCCCGGGCAATGTTCTCAATACTGCCCATGGTTTCCAGGTGTACAGGTTCTACCCCGGTAATAATGGCATAATCAGGCTCAGCGATGGCAGCCAACTCATCAATTTCGCCAGGCGCTCTCATAGCCAGTTCCACCACCGCCACTTGGTGTTCTTCGTTCATACGCAACAAGGTCAACGGCAGTCCGATTTCATTATTATAATTGCCTTCTGATTGCAGGGTATAATACTGACTGGACAAACACAGGGCTAAAATATCCCTGGTAGTGGTTTTACCAACACTGCCCGTTACCCCAATAACGGGAATAGAAAACAGCCGCCGATACGCAGCCGCCAGATCCTGTAATGCCTGCAGGGTATCTTCTACCAAAATTGCGCAGGCAGCAAAGTCATCTGGAATCGCTTCTGCCCTAGAAACGATAACTGCCCTGGCCCCCAGCTCCTGAACCTGCAGCAAATAATCATGGCCATCAAAACGTTCACCTTTTAAGGCAATAAAAAGTGCACCCTGATTAATATTCCGCGAATCAGTCGATACAGAACTAACCATACCGTTAGCATCACCGGTCAGTACCTGGCCTTTTACACTTTTCACCACCCAATCAAGGTCTGCTTTCATTCCTGTTTCAACCCTTTCAAACATTCAGCCGCTACCTTCCGATCATCAAACGGTATAATCTGCTCATTAATCAGCTGATAGCTTTCATGTCCTTTCCCAGCAATGATAATCAAATCTCCCGGACGGGCCATAGTAATGGCCATGTGAATAGCTTCCCGTCGATCCAGTACTACGGTGTAGCGGGAACCCGGCACCTTTTCCAGGCCTGGTACAATATCATCAATGATTTTATCCGGGGCTTCCGTACGGGGATTATCAGAGGTCACGATAGAAAAATCACTGTAGCGAGCCGCTATCTCACCCATCCTGGGCCTCTTGCTGCGGTCTCGATCACCCCCACACCCGAAAACAGTGATAAGCCGATTTTCTGTAAGATCTCGGCCTGTCTTTAATATATTCTTTAATCCATCCGGTGTGTGCGCATAATCAACTACCACGGTAAAATCCTGCCCACAGTCTACCTGCTCAAAACGACCGGGTACTCCTTTCATTTCCTGCAGCGCCCTTTGAATAAGGGGAGGTTCTATCCCCTCCTGTAAAGCAAAGGCAATAGCGGCCAGGGCATTATATACACTGAATAAACCAATAAGAGGAGTTTGAATCGGAAACTGAAGATCTTGATAGACTACGTTAAAATGAGTCCCCTCAACCGTTGTTTGCACATCAAGCGCCTGTACATCTGCATCTTCATGCAGGCCATAACTGATCACAGCAGCCGGACATGCATCCCTAAAAAAAGGATAGGCTGGATCATCCCGATTTAAAATGCCTGTTCCCCCAGTCAGGTTCAGCTGCTCAAACAATTTCACTTTACAAGCCCGATAAGCCTCCATGCTTTGATGATAATCCAGATGGTCCTGAGTAAGGTTGGTAAACACAGCGGACGTAAAATGGATCTCATCCACCCGATGCAAATCCAGGGCATGAGAAGAAACTTCCATCACCATATAATCCCCATTATATTTGGCCACATCAGCAAGAAAGGCCTGAATATCCGGCGCTTCCGGTGTTGTACGCCCATAATCCTTTATTTTATCGTCAATACGGGCATACAAAGTGCCCATAATGCCTGTTTTCTTACCCCACTTTTCCAGAATAGCCTGAATAATATGCGAAGTGGTGGTTTTACCATTGGTTCCAGTAATACCAACAGTATGAATCTTCCTGGAAGGATGTCCATAAAAATTCGCAGCCGCAACAGCTAAAGCCTGGCGTGTATTCCCGGTAATAAGGATTGTTACCGTTTCCGGCAGCTCCACGCGGTGCTGAGCCAGAATCATCGTCGCACCATTAGCAACCGCCTGTTCAACATATTGATGCCCATCGGTTTTGAAACCAGGAATGCAAACAAACAAGAAATCCTTGCCAGTACGACGAGAATCATAACTGATCCCCTGAATATCCTGATCCGGTCCCTGAACCCACTGGTATTCTATGCCCTGCATGAGTTCATCTATCTTCACATTAACCCTTCCTTTCCAGCACCACCAGGATCGAATCTATGGATTCGACTGGAATTTTACTCGAATTGAGGAGCCCCGGGTAACCACTTTACCCGGTGCCGGTACCTGTTCCTCAGCCAGACCGTGTCCCTCTGGTACCAAGTGAAGCCCCAGGTCGGCAAGAATACGTGCCACCTCTTTCATCGATTTCCCCTGCAAATCAGGAACGGTTACCTGACTATCCTTCTGTTGTTGATCATAGGGAGAAAGATAAATAATAACCTGTGAACCCCGCTCCAGTTTACTGGAAGAACGAGGTGTCTGCTGCCATACAATGTTTCCATTCCCCTGTACCTTGGCTTTCAACCCTCGTGCATTAAGTGCTGAAAGCGCATCAGCCAGCGGAAGGTTTACCACATCAGGTACCACCACCTGGTTGTGAGCCCGAGCCTGTTCTTCCTCCGTTATACCATCGATCGGTACCTTCAAGTAATGCAGACTATCTTTCAGAATTTCTTTGGCTACCGGAGCAGCCACCCATCCACCATAGTAAGGATACCCCTTTGGAGCGTCCACGACAACCATTACCACCAGACGAGGATCGGTACAGGGAGCAATCCCAATAAAAGAGGCTACATATTCATTGGCCAGATATCCGCCCCCGGGAGCAATTTTTTGCGCCGTTCCGGTCTTGCCGCCTACGTGATAGCCTTCAATATAAGCATTCCGGCCCGTACCGTTAGTTACCTCCCCCTCTAAAATAGAACACATCTCCTTGGAACTCTGCTCCGAGATCACGCGCCTTACCACAGTAGGTTTATATTCTTTGATAACCTGCCCCTGATTGTCAACCACCTTTTTAACTAGGTGGGGTTTCATCAGTTTTCCACCATTAACTACAGATGATACAGCATTGGTTAATTGTATGGGGGTCACCGCATTTGCCTGCCCCATAGCCATTGTAGCCAGATCAATCTGCTTGCAGCGCTGCTTGGGAACCAAAATACCTGCGGCTTCTCCAGGCAGATCAATGCCCGTTGGTTTGCCAAAGCCAAAGCCATACAGATACTTATAATAACTATTTATTCCCATTTCTAAACCAAGTTTAACAAAACCTACGTTACAGGATACCTCCAGGATCTCGGCAAAAGTTTGTTCACCATGAGCCTTTCCTCCTGAACATTTGATCGTTTCCTTCCCGACTTTTACCGAACCGGGGCAGTAAAAATGGCTTTCCTTGTTGGCTACTCCCTCCTCCAGAGCCGCCGCAGCAGTGGTAATTTTCATGGTTGAACCCGGCTCAAACGCATCATTAATGGCAAAATTTCTTCGGTTAGCGGCCGGATAATCACCATAATGATTGGGGTCAAAACCAGGCCGCGATGCCATAGCCAGTATTTCTCCCGTATTAGGATCCATAACAATAACCGCAGCCCGCTTGGGCTTGCGTTCTGCAAATACTTTATCCAGTTCACGTTCGGTAATATATTGAATGGTTTCGTCAATGGTGAGAATAAGGTTAGAGCCATCTATAGGGGCAATGTATTTATGGGTAGCATCGGCAATATCTCGCCCCACGGCATCGTGTTCAATAACGATACGGCCTTTTTTCCCACCCACTATTTCATCATAATAACAATCAATACCTTCCAGCCCTGTATTATCTGTACCTGATATCCCCAGTATATGACTGGCCAGCTCTCCTTTAGGATAAAAACGGCGGCTCTCTTCAGCCAGGTCAATACCAGGCAGGTTCAAAGCCCTTATTTGCTTGGCCTGTTCAGGAGTAATTTTGTGCTGAATATACTCGAAAGAGCTCTGACGGGTTATCCGTTTATAAATCTTGTCTTCATCTACTTCTAGTATTTTAGCCAGCTGTCGGGCAATATTTTTCGCATCATTGCTTTTACGAACTTCCGCCGGGATAGCATAAACTGCATCCGTACTGATCGATAATGCCAGCTCCTGCCCATTGCGATCATAGATGATACCCCGCTTTGCTTTCACCGGCACATCACGCATTCGATTTTGACTGGCCTGCTCAGATAATTCAGCTCCACGAACAAACTGTAGCCAAAATATCCTCCCGCCCAGCAGTAAGAAAGCAACGGTAAATAAGAAAAAAAGCGTGGCAATACGCTTTCTTACCAGCAAACTAGTCGTTTGCATCTTATAGGTCACCTCTTTTATCTTCTATTACTTATTAGCCAGCTGAACCAGGTTGCGATAGATTTTATACAGAGCATTTTCCCGGTTAACTTTAGAGGAGGCCTGAACATCACCCGAGGCAAGCTGAATATCCTTTGCTGATGGTTGGTATTCTACGGAAACAAAAACCCCGGCATCTGGCTTATACATCCCCAGTTCATTTACAGCCACTTGTTCTACTCTTGCCAGGGAACTCTGCTGAGAAATCTGGTATTCTGTGCGCTGATAACTGGCTTCTAACTTCTTAACCTCTTTTTCCAGATCCTCAATCTGATAACTCAGCACAGCGCTCTGGCAGCAGAGAAATACCAGCAACAGTGCATAGACAAACACAAGCATACCCGCTTTGACAAGGATTTTGCGACCATAGTTTACTTTCCGTTTGCGGATTTTACGAATTACAATCGTTTCACCTTGAACAGGCGCCGAATAATCGGCGGCTGTACCTCTATGGCTTTTATATGCTCTGGCCTCTGCCTGTTGCATCTTTATTTTACCTCCCTCACTTTTAGAACTAAATTTTCTGTGCCACCCTCAATTTTGCACTCCGAGCGCGAGGATTTTGCTCTACTTCTTCTGTACTGGATTGGATTGGTTTTTTCGTAATGATTTGCACCCGCGGCTGATGATTACAGGTACATATCGGCATCCCCGGCGGACAAACACAACTGCGTGCTTCATCCTGAAAGTATCTTTTCACTATTCTGTCTTCCAGAGAATGAAAGCTAATCACACATAGACGACCACCCGGTTTTAACAGCTCGACTGCCTGGGGCAGAACCGCTTTTAACGCATCTAATTCACCATTTACTGCAATACGTATCGCCTGAAAACTTCTCCGGGCCGGATGTGTTTCACGGCTGTAGCGAGCCGGAACCGCCCCACGAATGATCTCGACCAATTCAAGCGTACTTTTAATAGGTCTCTTTTTACGTGCCTCAACAATAGCCCGGGCAATTCTACGGGCATACCTTTCTTCGCCATACTCAAACAGGATTTCTGCAATGGATGCTTCCTCCCAGGTATTAAGCAAATTACTGGCCGAGAACTCCTGGCTGCGATCCATACGCATATCCAGCGGAGCATCCTCATGAAAACTAAAACCCCGCTCCGCCTCATCTAATTGAAAAGAGGAAACCCCCAAATCCATCATAATGCCATCAACATAATCAATACCATGTTCCTGCAATACAGACTGTAAATTGCGAAAATCAGCTTGAATCAGCAGTAGCCTGTCTATCGCTAAACGTTCTTTGGTACGTTGAAGAACATCCAGGTCTTTATCCAAACCAATAAGAAATCCATCCCTGGATATCCGTTCCGCCAAGTAGCTTAAATGCCCGCCACCACCTACGGTACAATCTACATAAATTCCAGCCGGGTTGGTCAGGATATTTTCAATGGTTTCTTCTAATAAAACAGCTTGATGCAAAGTTAATGCCACTCCTATAAACCAAGATCCACCAGATTCTCAGCTATGCTTTCGAAACTTGATTCCGTGCTTTGATTATATCCTGCCCAGGTTTCGCTGGACCAAATCTCAACCCTTGACCCTACTCCTATCACGACCAGATCTTTTTCAATACCAGCATACTCTCTCAGATTAGCCGGCAGCAGGATTCGTCCCTGTTTATCCATTTCTAATTCACAGGCTCCGGCAAAAAAGAAACGTACAAAAGAGCGTACATCAGCCCTGGTAAAAGGTAGTGTTCTCAACTTGCCATCCAGCACTTTCCATTCATCCAGAGGATAAATAAAAATACAATCATCCAATCCCTTGGTGGCTACAAAGCTTGAACCAAGTTCATCGCGAAACCTAGCCGGGATGGTAACCCTGCCTTTGGAATCAATTGAATGTTTGTATTCGCCAAGAAACATGAGCGCTCCCTCTGGGGTTAAATATTAGGGAAGCTAAACCACTTCCCCCCACTATCTACCACATTGTATTCTCGGCTCTGCCCTCAACTCCCTGCTTTGTGAATATATTCACATTATTTTTTAGCCATGATGCCATTTGGTTTCAGGGGCCTGCAAGCGCTATATATAGGCACTTTCCCTCTTGAGACCTATATAAATAAAGTATAAAATAAGGCTAATGTCCTAGAATTGCAGGAATTGTCATGTAATTTAACCAGAGCTCTGTCAGGACCAAGGGGGATAATCAGGAGTGCTAAGATACCCAGATAGGATTGGAATAAATCCAGGCTCGTTTTATCCCTCTTACCCTATGCCATACTTCCACCCTGTATACCCCGCTTTGAATATTGGTAAATACATGCTGTTTCCCATGACTTTTATCCCATAATTTACCATCGTGATATAGATGAACCTCAGCTCGGGCAGGGGTATAAATATGTGCCTCCAGGTTTTTATGCAGAGCAATCCTCTCCCCCATTTGTGCAATCGCCGCTGGTGATTGCATATAAAATTGAAAGCCTCGACTGCTCTGAAAGTAATCATAAGCAGTCCAGCTGCAACCCCGATGCAGCGACTCATAAATTAAGCTGGCATCATGTTCAAAACGACCTGTAAGCGCATTTGATAACAAGAGATGCGTAGTAATAGAACGGAAACATTTCTGGTAGGATGAGATAGTAAAAGAAGGCAGCCATGTTTTACATTTAACCTTAACATCATGAGCATCGGAACCGCCAAACGCCAGCACTTTTTCCCCCTTTTGCAGATAGATATCCCACTGCTCAAGAGCCGGCTGACAGGCTGCCCGGAAGGCGGAATGAGGAAAGAACAGGCGGTATATGCCCTGAGGGATGGTATGGATACTGTCTTTCCACTGGGAAAGGTAATTCCAGATTTCTATTCCTTGAAAACCGCTCACCCCCCAATCCGTCCAGGGGAAACAAAGACTGTTCCGGTACAGGGGAGATCCCTTTTCAAAAGGGTGGGCAATGCCTCCCCAACCCTGCTGACGATTAACTTCATTTATAACCTGCTGGGGATCATCATCATTTTCCGGTACTTCATGTTCAACCCCCAAAGCCAGATAATGGTGGGCTTCGGTATTTACTTCCATCCCGATCAAAACCAGTACATTGCCATAATAAGCCTCCTCCCCTTTATGTTTCCCTTGTAAGGTATTATGATCGGTAATGATAACAAAATCCAGCGCGGCTTTTTCCGCCTGAACCGCAATATCAGCAATGCTGCCTCGTCCATCTGAATAATGAGAATGAATGTGAAGATTTCCCACCACTTCGTGCACGTAATATCCTCCTATATCATGATAATCCTATATTTTGCCCATGGTACTTTTTTATTCTATAACAGCTAATAATAAAAATGACCATGAAAATAGGGCGGGATACCCCGCCCTATTTTAAAACACGAAGATCATATTTATGCTTCTTTAGAAATACCTTCTGAAGGTGCTACTTGCTGTGGAGTACGTCCGATAGCAAAGAGGATAATGAAAGCAGCAATAATGATAATAATACCAGCAGTCATAGCATTTTTATCTCTGCTTACTTCCTGAGTCTGGTACACATAGGATACAGCTCCTTCTGCACCCTGTGGTTTTCCAAGGAAGCTATCCTCAGCTTCTGCACAGTCTTCCAAAGCCTCTGTGATAGCCGGTACCGCAGCAAATGTTTCCAGTCCTTCAGCAATACCTTTTTTAGCCTGAGAGGAACCGTCACCAATTTTGAAGGCCCCTTCTTCTAACTGTACGATTCCAGGTATCATCTGCTGATTGATCGGTTGCTGCATTGCACCAAGGGCTGCAATAATGGTAGCCGGTTGTCCGCCGGACATAGTCATAACAGGCTGTCCACCTCTGCCCACAGAACCCAGGCCGGTACTGATCTGACCAATGCCTGCATTGGCTTGGCCTAGGCCGGCTGAGACCTGCTGAACCCCCGCTTGTACGGTACTAATACTGGCCGGGAATGGTACCGTACCCTGTGGAGTAACTAAATTACCACCGCTATTCAGAACACCAAGATTAGCATTAACTGCCTGCAGCTTAGGTTGAATAGCCTGAGTGATCACTGCTTCAGCAGGGGTTCCTGCCAGCGCAACCCGCAGATAGCTGACATCATTATATATACTGGTGCTTGGTCCAGGTGCTACCGGGGTACCTGGTCCACCAATAACCTGCTGTACACTACCTACTACTTGCTTTTGTGCCTGCATGGCAGGGACTATCTGACTGTTCAAGGCGCCTTGAGCAGTATTAAGACCAGAAGAGATTTTAGATAAACCTTGATTGACGGTTGCTACTTTACCAATCAGAGTTCCTAAGCCCTCTGATAGCTGAATTAAACCACCTTTGATAGCATTCAGACCAAATAATAGAGTGGCATCCTTATCCGGAGCACCTATACCCCCTTCAATACTATCAAAAGCTCCATAAAGAGTTAACAGACTTTCCTCTACCGTGCCTAAAGAATCTTCTTCAGCAGTAGTGGGTACGATGGGAATAACAGCAATATCAAAGGATGGAAGTTCAATATCTTTGGCATCTGCTTCTAAAACAGTATACTGTTTGGCTGGATATTTTGGCGGAATCAGTGGTGCACTCCAGGTAACCGTTGTTATACCCTGAATGTCTGCAACAACGCCTTCAGGAGATTTTCCGGCAACTCCGGGGGCTTTTACATTGGTGAACTTATCATTGTCAAGTTCCCACCCGGAAAGTGATACTACATAAGGCGTATACACAGTTGTCTTTGTCTTCACTATTTCGCCTTCGTTATTCTCATATTCGATTTCTTTCTTTTCACCGGTTAGATTTTCCAATTCACAAACGATTTTGAGATGCCCTGATTTACCTGCCAGTTTGGAAGCTTCCATTGGTTTTCCATCAAGATAATATTTAACCTTAACACTAACTGGATGTTTGACCTTGGACACTTCTTTGCTTTTTAATTCAGCTAAGTAATAGGTATCAGAGAAACCAGTCGCTGCATCAATTGTTACCGGTACTACAAGTTTTCCGTTTTTCAGTTCTATTTTCTCTTTCCCATACAAATTGCGAACGGAAGATAGTTCATAAGCTGTTCTATCTTCTATCTTCTGCTCACCTTTTCCAAATACCCTTAAGTGAGCGAGCACTTTTATGTCTTCTACCTGGCCCTTATCATTTAAAGTACTAACAACCAATTCATTATCCTGAATCTTATCAATACTTCCTTTTGGACTGGCAGCTGAAGCCAGCGGAGCCATGACCAAAAGAAGACATATAGTTAAAGCTAGCCATTTACTGGCCTTACGAAACTTCAAGATCTTCCCCCCTCTCTTATCTGTTAACTGCCATAGCGATACGAATGGTAAGTATGGCTATTACCAGACCCAACAACAATGATGCTGTTACGCCAACTGCTGCGGGAATAGCTGTTGTAGCCAGTACTGTAGGATCGGCCATATACTGTCCCCATACTGCGGCAAAGTAGCCGGCCCAACCCAGGAACATCGCATCTATTCGCAGCCCGGTTGTGGAAACCAAAACCATCAGGAACAACGATACCCCGGAAACTAACGCTACATACACTAGATTTTCCGGGGGCAAAGGTGTCGCTACCAGCAGGATAAGAATACCAGCTAATCCAACAACCACACCTATGAGCATGGATAGTCCCGCTTTGAAATAATCTCCAAAAGGACCGAGAACAGCAAACATCGCCACCGCAACAGCTGCCATGTAAAATGCATTAACCCCAATTAAATCTTTTACCATCACAAAAAGAGCAAACAAAATACCGACCAGCAATCCCAGGGCAATCCCTCTTTTCATCTCATGTCACCTCCTTTTTTTAATTTTACGTACTCTGCAATAAATAAAAGTAGAATGATTACTTCATTTTTACCAATACAGTCCTATGATTATTTGCAATATTTTTAGGAAAAACGTCGATCAAATAAAGATAGTGCGAAGTTGGATAAGAATTTTAGTAAGGAATTTGCTAAGATAATTGAAAGGTAAGCGGGTGTCTGATTTTATCAAGACACCCTGGTGGGGTCACACTTTATATAAGTCATTATCATCTAAAAATGGAATACCTTTTTCGCGAAATGCATTACGTGCTTTCTGTACATCCTCTACTTTAAAAATCACTAGAGCATCGTCTTCTGAGGTTCCTAGAAATGCATAGAGATACTCTATGTTTAATTGAGCATCTGACATCTGCTCAAGTACGTCCGCAAGACCACCCGGACTATCGGGTACCTTAACCGCTATTACATCAGTCTCGCTAACGGTAAAACCTGTCTCTTTAAGAATTTTATATGCCTTTACGGGGTCATTCACAATGAGCCTCAGAATACCAAAATCAGACGTATCCGCAATCGATAAAGCTCTAATATTGATACCCGCTTCACCTAATACTCGAGTAACATGAGCCAATCTTCCTGCTTTATTCTCTAAAAAAACCGATATCTGTTTTGCCATGTGAAACCCTCCCTTTTCTATATCTTTTAATTCGACTCATCTTAAATTATTCCTGCAAAGAAATAAAATATCTGCAAATCTGTGATAAAGGACAATCATTACAAAAAGGCTGAGTTTTCTTACAGTAACTGGCTCCTTGAGCAACCAGCAGGGCGTGATATTCATTATAGATTGTAATATCTTCTGGCAAACGCTCCTGTATGGCTTGCTGCAGTTCATGATATGAAATCGTTTCCGCTACCCAGCCCAGTCGGGAAAAAATCCGCCGTGTGTAGGCATCAACAACAAAGATAGGATAATTGCCGGCGTATAAGAGTATGGAATCAGCTGTTTCAGGTCCAATGCCCCAGAGCGAAAGTAGCTCTTCGCGTAAAATATGCATGGGCTCTTGAAACATATTATGAATGTTACCCTGGTATTCATGCTCAACATAATACATTATTTCTTTTAGTTTTCTCGTTTTCTGTCGATGATATAAGGCGGGTCGAATGAGAGCAGATAATTCATCATCAGGTGTTTGCAGAATAGCTTGTACACTAAAAACACCGGCCTCCTTCATCGCGGTCAGTGCTTTTTCAACGTTTTTCCATGCAACGGCCTGGGTCAATACCGCTCCTACGATAATTTCAAAAGCACTGTCCCCCGGCCACCATCCACGTGGGCCAAAATGCTGCAGTAATAGCTCATATACCTGCTGTAAATCTTCTCTACTAGCCTTCATGATCCAGCTCTCCTGAAGTACTGATTAAATCCCTGACCACTACACTGGCCATCAGCAGCCCTGCTGCTGGAGGTACAAAGGAAACCGTTCCCAATTTTGTAGGATCCATCGTTGAATGGGGGGGCTCAGTAGAATAGACCACTTTAATACCCCGTTCTATCCCTCTCTGGCGTAACTGCCGGCGAACAACCCGGGCCATCGGACAAATACTGGTTTCGCTGATATCAGCAGCTCGAAATGCGGCTGGATCCAGACGGTTGGCGGCTCCCATTGCAGATACAATGGCCAAGTTTCTGTTCAGACAGCTTTCCATCAAATGGACTTTTTCCGGCAGGGAATCAATGGCATCCACTACATAATCCAGAGATTCACCCAGTATATGATGGCTGTTAGCCTTATTATATACCATGCGCAGAACTTCAACCTGTACCCCGGGGGCGATATCCCGAAACCTCTGCTGCAAAACATCCACTTTATACAATCCTATGGTAGACTGTAAGGCTGGAAGTTGCCGGTTAAGATTGCTGGCTTCGATCCGATCCGGATCCACCAGTAGCATATTACCCACCCCACATCGAACCAGAGCTTCCGCAGCGTAGGATCCCACTCCACCCAGACCAATCACTGCCACCCGACTCCGTTGAAGTTTCTCCATGGCCTGATCACCCAGCAATGCTCTAGTTCTTGTATCCCAATCCAGCATATGTACAATCCCAGCTTTCATGGCAAAAATAAACCCCACCGAGCCGTGATAAGCCGTGTGTTTGAACCTGACAAGTCAGGTGGGTGCCCTCTCATAAGCTTCCTGTGTCCAGTAAGTCCGGCATACATTCCACTTATGAAGGCCAGGCTCCCGTTTCATTTGGTGTTGGCAAAAACATGCGGCTATTCACGTACACAGCAGGGATATCCTGTCAATTACTCTGTTCCATCTAGTAAAATCATAGCATAGAATGAGCGGTTCAATCAATAAATAACGCCCTGACATTATCTGTAAAAGTACCCCAAACTCTATTTCTTCTCCCGTACTCTTAAAGACAATTCACGCAGCTGTTTGTTACTAATGGCTGATGGCGCCTGGGTCATGATACAAGAAGCACTCTGGGTCTTGGGAAAAGCAATGACATCGCGAATACTATCAGCTTGCGCCATGAGCATCAGTAAACGATCAAGCCCAAACGCTACCCCCCCATGGGGCGGGGTACCATATTCAAAGGCTTCCATCATGAAACCAAATTTTTCCACCGTTTCTTCTTCAGTAAGTCCCAGTAGAGAAAACATCTTTTCCTGCCAATCACGCCGGTGGATACGAATACTGCCACCGCCTAATTCTATCCCGTTTAAGACTAGGTCATAAGCACGTGCCCGACACTGCAGAGGATCAGAATCCAGCAGCGGAAAATCTTCTATCCTGGGCGCGGTAAAGGGATGGTGGACTGCTTTCAAGCGCTTCTCTTCTTCATCATATTCCAGCAAAGGAAAATCAACTACCCAGATAAAGGATAGCTCTTTATCCGTTATAAGATTCAGCTTGCGGGCTAATTCCAGACGCAGGGCTCCCAGCACCGAAGCCACCGTCATTTCGTCATCAGCACCAAACAGCAGTAAATCACCGGGCTCAGCCTTCAGTGCCGTCAAAATATTCCGGACCTCTTCCTCTTTCAGAAACTTGATAATAGGAGATTTTAGCTCGCTTTCGCTTTCAACATTGATCCAGGCCATACCTTTAGCGCCATTGGCCACCGCCAGTTCGCCCAATTGATCAATCTCCCTGCGGGCAAATTTAGTACCACAGCCTTTGGCATTAATAGCTCGCACTACGCCTCCTTTAGCC
>DUSB01000223.1 GCA_012840625.1 Syntrophomonadaceae bacterium | reverse complement strand
CCCTACCTCAATATGATGGTATCTAACTGGAATCTGATTTTCTTCCATCAGCATACACATGCGCGCCCGCAAATCGTAAAGGATGTCCTGCGGTGGAGCTATATGATAGCCGCTTTTAAAAGGCACTTTGTATCCCTGGTTAGGATAGTCTTCGCTGCTACTGTTCCAGATAGCCTGATCGGCATCGATGGTAAAACCAGTTCGCTGCGGAGAACACTCATGGCTGACATGGTTAAAGACGTAAAACTCAAATTCCGGGCTGATCCGTATTTCATCAGCGATCCCCGTTGATTTCATATATTCCTCAGCTTTTATAGCAATGGCTCGTGGGTCTTGATTGAAGCGATAATTGTGGGGATGGGCAATAACATATACATTGCCAATCATGCTGAGGGTGGGCACGTCAGTAAAAGGATCATGTACAGCAGTACTTATGTCGGGGATAAAAATCATATCGCTTTTTTCTACTGATACGAAGCCATAATTTGAGCCGTCGAATCCGATCCCGTTTTGTAAGGTTTCAGGGGTAAACCGAGCGGTTGGGATGCTGAGGTGGCGCCAGCGACCAATCAGGTCAATGGTTTTGAAGTCAATCATTTTAATGTGGTTCTTACTGCAGTAATCCATGACTTCCTGGTATGAACTAAACAAACTTGGTTCCTCCCTACACACTATTTTCCTCAGGTATGCAGTGTATTTTGTGCATATCTGATGGCATAAAATCTCACCTATACAGTATACTGTATCTTTTTAGGGTCGGGAACATAATTTTATGTTGACTGAACGCATAAAAACAAAGTATAGCTAATAGATTGTAGTAGTTATTTGAAAGCTCAATGCTAAGTACTGCAGGACGGGGGAGTTGAAAGGTGAATAATCGCTTAAAATGGATGCTTGGCATTTTAGCAGTGCTACTCATTATAACAGCAGTAAGTGCGCAAAAGATTTGGGATTACTATGAGAAAATTCAGCTAGAACCAGTGGTAGAATTGCAGGAGTCACTGCGGAAAATGACGACGATTGAAAGCTTTAGATACAGATTGCAGTCTGAATTTGTGGTAAAAGACCGGAAGGAGGTGATTAGTGAGCTTACTGGTGAGAAAGATAAGGAAAACAAGCATATAAAGGGGGAGATGGTAAGTACACCTGTAGATATCTATTTTATTGATGGTATGATCTACAACTATGATTCCTTCTCGAATAAGTGGCTGGTCATTGAAAGTGGTAGCAGTAATTCTGAGGATTTAATGATCTCCGAGCTTAATCCACTGTCTAATTTCCGTTTTAAAAACGTGAATCAGGTTGAGAAGCTGAAGTTTGAAAAAGTTGATGGTGTAGAATGTTTGGTGGTACGTTGTAGGCCTTCGGTTGAAAGCAAACTGCTCGAAAATCTCTGGAAAGACTTTGAATATATATTCTGGCTTGATTATAAGCAGCGTCTGGTTCGAAAAGCAGAATTGACAGCTGTAAGCAAGTCCAATGAACAGACCCATTTGGAAATAAAAGTTAAGTTCTATGATTTTAACAAAAAAATAAAGCTTGGTCCACCTGATCGAGCTGCTGGAGAGGCTGGTGGAAAAACTCAGAAGAAGGGCTCATCATGAGCCCTTCTTTTTGGCGTAGTGCTGGACAAGCATGCTGATGATGGATATTCGGTTGATAGAAGTTCTTGACTGGATGAAATCCATTATTTTTACGATAAATAGAGCAAATAAGCGATAAGAAGGGATGTAGCAGCATGACTCAAAAAGATTTTTATGATGATATAAAATCAAGTTTGTATATGGGTGAAAAGGCCTGGCGGGCTTTAAATGCAAGCATACCTGGACCTGAATACATTAAAGCGTGGTATAGAGCTTCGCGCAGGGATGTAGATCAAAAGTCAGGATTTCGGGAAGTCAATTGGTTTCTTACCAACCAGGTACTGATTCGTCAGGAGATCAACCCGACCGAAATATTCATGATCAGCTTTCAATTAAACCAGCTAACTCAAATCGAACGGTATTTTGATGTTAGTAGTGATGAGTATCCGATGCTTCGGCGTACCGTTCTTATTTTTGCTGACGGGAAAACCTGTGATTTATCTGTTCCCTCGCGTCAGAGTTATGGCGATGTAGAGGGCTATTTCAGGCTGGTAAGTTTACTGGTTTAAAAATTGAGGTGAAATCATCCCCATTGCACCTGTTTTAAGAAAATAACAGGAAGCTCATTTTATCTGATGTATACTAATAAAATAATAAATGCAAACATTTACAGATGGGGGAAGGGGAGATTGTTTTGCAAAAACAGTGGGTTAAGCAGCTACAGGCAGGAGAGAAGGTCGATAGTATCTTTGCCCTGGGAGACCTGTCGCCCAGCCGTACAAAAAATGATGCCCTCTACATGCGCTTAAAGATTTATGATCGTAGCGGTTCGATGGAAGCGCGTATCTGGGATGAAGAAATGGCTTACCTGTTTAAAGAACAATATACTGATGGAACTATTGCCGCGGTTGCCGGTACGGTGGAAACCTATAACGGTCAGCTGCAGTTAAT
>DUSB01000222.1 GCA_012840625.1 Syntrophomonadaceae bacterium | reverse complement strand
GTATATACATGGCCTTAACTTTGCCCTCATTAGCAGCATCAAACATTTCGGGAATCTTCAACCCTACTTTATCAGGAATGGAAGCTCCCCAGGCCTTTTCGAATTTTTCTCTGGCCTCATCATTGATTACAGACTGATACCCTGAAAAGACATTGGGTAAGGCTCCCATATCACAGGCACCCTGTACGTTATTTTGCCCTCTTATCGGACAAACCCCAGTACCCGGACGACCCAGATGCCCGGTTAACATTGCCAGGTTGGCAATACTCATAACATTATTGGTACCACAAATATGCTCTGTAATACCCAGGGTATAGAATATCATCGCCTTATCTGTGGTAGCATACAAACGTGCCACACTATATAGATCATCAACTGCTATACCCGTAAGCTCAGAAACATACTCCGGGGTATATTTTTCTACGGTTGCTTTTAATTCTGCGAAATTTTCGGTGCGTTCAGCAACAAACTCTTTGTCTTCCAGACCTTCTTTAATAATGATATGCATAAGACCGTTTAACAGAGGAATATCAGTGCCCGGCTTAATTTGCAGCCAGTAATCCGCCTCATCCACCAGATCAATGCGGCGAGGATCACAGACAATCATTTTAGCCCCGTTACGAGCTGCCTGTCTCATCTTATAGCCGACCACCGGGTGAGCTTCAGTGGTATTGGTTCCTACCAAGAACAGCAATTCTGCTTCATCAGTAATTTCACTAATAGGATTCGTCATGGCGCCACTGCCAAATGTGGTGGCCAGACCGGCCACAGTAGGCGCATGTCACGTACGAGCACAATGGTCTACATTATTGGTCCCCATATGAGCCCGGGTAAATTTTTGTACTAGATAGTTCTCTTCGTTGGTACAACGAGCTGAACTAAGCGCAGCAAAGGAATCCGGTCCATATTGTTCTTTAATCTCATTAAAACGCCGCGCAATCAAATCATAGGCTTCATCCCAAGACGCTTCTACAAATTGACCATCTTTCTTAATTAAAGGACTGGTTAAACGTTTTTCATTGTAGATGAAATCCCAGCCAAACCGTCCTTTGACACACAGCATTTTGCCATTTACGGTTGCATCAGGATTGGAAAGAACGCCGATAACTTTTCCATCCTTGACTGCTAGGTCAAAGTTACATCCAGTACCACAAAACGGACACGTGGTTCGGACCCGATCAATTTCCCAGCGTCTGGCCTGTCCAACCATAGGTTTTTCCGTTAAAGCTCCGGTCGGACATACCGCAACACACTGTCCACAGAATACGCAGTCTGATTCCATATAAGGAACATCACCAGCAGTTGTGGGTTTACAATCAAAGCCTCTGTAAAGAAAAGAAAGATTATCCTGCCCGGTCATTTCTTCACATGCTCTGACACAAGCACCACAAACAATGCATTTGTTTAAGTCGCGAAGAATAAACGGATTGCTATCATCGATTGCATAATTGTGTTTCTCGCCTGTATAAGGACTTTCCTTCACACCATATTTGTAACAATAGTCAGCCAACCTGCAATCGCCCAGTTTGTCACAGGTCATACAATCCAGAGGGTGATTTGCCAGCATAAGTTCCAGGATGGTTTTCCGAGCCTGTACTACGGCCGGAGTTTCTGTCTCAATTTCCATATCTGGAGTAACTGGTGTCACGCAGGATGCGGGCAGCAAGCGATTACCCTTTACCTCGACAACACAAAGACGGCAGGATCCCCAGGGACTCAAATCGGGATCATAACATAAACGCGGGATGTCTATGCCAGCCGAATCAGCTGCCTGCATAATCGTACTGCCTGCCGGAACTTCAACCTCCTTCCCGTTGATAATACACTTCACTAACTTCACAATGCCACACTCCTTCCAAAATAAGCTTTCAACGTAAAAACCCTCTATTTATCCTCTATATTTATATATAGACGGTTAATACTCTTGGACCAAACCTATTTTGAATACCTTCTCTAACCAGCAAATTTTACCTATCTTTATATTCTTTATCTATATATTCTAATGATAAAGCTTTTTGTTTTATTTGGGGATAATAAAACTACTTTTTATTATATTAAATACAAATAAATATCATTATGTATGTTTCTTCCTAATTTCGACGTTCATTCCCAATCTCCCTGCTAAATCAAGCTGAGAAGTTCGGGGGTTCAAACAAACATAAACATCGGCTCCAAAAAAAATAGCCGCAAAAGGCTAGAAATAGAGAATACCATTTCCGCAACAAGCGGCGGTATGTATTCTTCTTGGTTATGTAAAGTATTTCTTATAGTAAGAGTATCCCGCTGCCAGGCCCTGATAAGAACAAGCTAATCAACCTGGATGCGATATTTATGGGTATATAAGTTGAAACGCTGACCACGAGCAAAACCCACCACAGTTATTCCTATTTCATCAGCCAGTTCTACTGCTTTATGCGTAGGAGCAGATCTTGATACCACCACAGGAATTCCATTTCGAGCCGCTTTCAGCAGTATTTCTGAAGCAATACGCCCGCTCAAAACCAGACATTTATCCTCTGTAGAAATCTTATTTAAAAAGGCATGCCCCAGTACTTTATCCACCGCATTATGCCGACCAATATCCTCATAACGTATGCATAGACCCGATTGATCTCCCAGTGCTGCACTATGCACCCCGCCGGTTTCTTTAAAGGTGGTAGATGATTCTTCTAGCTCATGAATCAGTTTTAATAGTTGTTCAGCCTGAAAATGCACGTTTTTCCCACCTATGACAGGCAGCTCATTATATGTAGAGCTTTTCCCCATTGCACTATGAAGGTATTGACCTGATGGAGCAGAAAATGCCTTCGGTTCTACTTTTACTTGCACAGATAACTTTTGTTCATCAACGGTTATCTCTTTGATATCAGATGGATAATGAATGAGCCCTTCATCGATAAGATAGCCGATGGCCAGCTCCTTATATGCTTCTGGAGAAGATGCCAGCGAAACCAGAACTTCTCCATTCACCACAATATGTATCATCTGTTCAACCACCAGATTGTCATAGGTATCCCGTAAAGTGTTCTTGTTAAAAACTTGCAGGGGCCATTCCCTAGTAAAGCTTGTATCTCTCACATCGCGATTCCTTTCCATATTATCTAATCCAACCTACATTAAATCATATCTATACGTTTTCGACCACTTAATCTACTGTCAAATAAAATGAAGGCGGTTAAAAAAATTAACCGCCCCTTGTGTTTTTGTTTTTCTCTATTTAAATGCTTCGGCTTCCTTAATATACTGATATAGCTCCTCCTTACGTGGCAGACGTCCGGCAATCTTCACCTGCCCATCAATTACCAGTGCCGGAGTAGTCATAACCTTATAATCCACGATCTTTTTGATATCTTCGACCTTGGATACATCAGCAGCCACATCCAGGTCTGCCAGTGCATTATAAACATCCTTTTCCAAACGTCTACACTTGGCGCATCCGGTACCTAGAACCTCAATTTTCATACTAAAGACCTCCCATTATTTATATTAATTAAGCAAAAAGCAAACCATAAAACCAGCCTGTCATGGTAGCCATTAAAACCACCAGAATAAAATATGCCGCGGTTCGCTGCCAGCCCATAATCCTGTTGACTACCAGAAGATTAGGAATACTAACCGCCGGGCCAGCCAGGAGCAGAGCCAAAGCAGGCCCTTGATTCATGCCCAGATCCATTAAACCTTTTACAATGGGCACTTCCGTTAAAGTGGAAAAATAAAATAACGCCCCAATCAAAGATGCAGCAAAGTTAGCACCAATACTATTTTCCCCTACATATCCAGATATCCATTGTGGAGGCAATACAGCGGTTACCATACCCACCAGAAAAACACCTACCAGAAGCGTCGGTACCACCAGCTTAACCAGTGACCAGGTTTCATACATCCAGGATTGAAATTCACCCGGCTCAAAATAGTGATGTACCATAATAGCCAGAGAATTAATCAAAGCTAAATCAATAGCAACTTTGATCCACGGTGTCAGTTTGCTGGTACTAATAATAAGGATTGTCACCATTATCCCAAAAAATACTACTAAAAAAGTGCTTGATTTTTCACTGGTTTCATGAGGTAAGGCCTCAATATCAGCAATCCTTCTTTCCTCGTCCCTTCTAAACAGCAGGGCCATAATAAGACCAATCAAAATGGAAAAAAGAACCGCTCCTACCCCTCGGGCAATACCCATCTTCCATCCAATGGCTGCTCCGGTTAAGGCAATAGCCAGGATATTAATGGCAGGGCCTGAATATAGAAACGCCACTGCCGGGCCTAACCCGGCTCCCAGGCTATAAATACCTGCAAAAAGGGGTAAAACCGTACAAGAACAAACCGCCAGCAACATGCCCGAGATAGATGCAACGCCATAAGCTAGCCAACGTTTGGCCTGAACACCGAAGTATTTTATGACCGCTCCCTGTGTTATCAAGACCGCCATAGCACCGGCAATAAAAAATGCTGGTACCAAACATGTAATCACATGTGCAGATAAATAGGTAAGAAGTTCTTGAACCCCACCCTGAAGCATGGTAAGAAAAAATTGCATAGTATCTACCTCTTCAATGTTTAATTTATTTTTGTGTTAGGGTTGTGCAAATTTTCTTTTCGCAGGTATTTTCATCCAGGTT
>DUSB01000221.1 GCA_012840625.1 Syntrophomonadaceae bacterium | reverse complement strand
GGCGCAGGTATTGGACTCCAAAACCTGTATATTAATCTCAGGATGAAGTTGCATAAAGGCACTGGCGGCAGCAACAGCGGATTCAGCACTGGCAGAGAGAGGTCTGGCAATGGTGGTAACCAGAATACTCTGATAACCATCTTTATACTTTTTCTCAAAAGCCTGGATCCAGTCGCTTATTCCCGGAACTGCGGTTTTAGGAACCTGTCGGGGCTGTTTTTTCATGCGTTCATACAATTCTTGACTGTTGATGTTTATGTTCTCTCGATATTGCTGCTGATCAAAATGAATATGAAAGGCTACTTCGCTTATATTATATTTTTCCAGCAATTCTCGGGGGATACTTCCGGCCGAATCCACTATTTGTGCAATTGGTTTCTTCATAGCAATCTGCTCCTTATTTATTCCGGCTTTTAAAATAAAATATTCTACCTTGAAAGGAAGAGTATTCTTATATAACAATTATTCCCCTTTTATTTGTCTCCTATAAGCACAAAAAGCATTTACGTCTACAAATTGCAGTATTCCTCCGCCTAAATCCAGACTCAGAATCTATTGGCCCGGCCAAAGGAGCAGGAGTAAATATAAAGGGCCAGGGCAGGGCATAAAGAGATGAGCTTAAATGAAGAAAAAAAGGGGCAGGGGGTTATGTTCGAAATTAGACCAAGTTTAATCATCAACCTGATCAAAAATGCATTGTAAGATTTCTGTTTTCAGTTCGGCAAATGCAGCTGCGCCGCGCAGGGAAAAAGTACGAGGTTTTTTAAAAGGTACGGTTAAATCATGTATAAATCTGCCCGGACGCTTACTCATTACATATACACGATCTGCCAGGTACAAAGCTTCTTCAACATCATGAGTGACCAATATGACTGTGGTGGATAGTTCCTGCTGTAGATCTAACAGCAATTCCTGCATGGTCAGACGGGTTTGGGCGTCAAGAGCGGCGAAAGGTTCATCCATTAAAAGCATGGCTGGCTGCAAGACCAAAGCTCGGGCCAGAGCTACTCGCTGTTGCATTCCACCGGAGAGCTGTTCAGGATAATAATCATCGAATCCCTGCATTCTAACCATTTTCAAGTAGTCTTTGACAATAGATTTGTAGTCGGATGTTTTCATGCCAGCGCGCTTGAGCCCGTAGGCAACGTTTTCATGTACAGTAAGCCAGGGGAAAAGAACGGCAGATTGAAATACCATGGCTCTTTCTGGTGATGGTTTAACCACCGGTTGGCCATTATAAAGAACCCTGCCTTCCTGTACTGGTTCAAAACCGGCAATGATATTTAACAGGGTCGTTTTTCCACATCCGCTTGGTCCTACGATACTTATAAATTCACCGCCACCAGCCTTAAAGGAAATATTATCCAGGACCTTTAATGGCACCCCATCATCAGGCCTGGTAAAACTCATGTATAAATGATCAATAATCAGTTCCTGCTGTTGATTGTCTATCATAAAAAAACCACCTTAAAAGGGTTGAATCAGGCGCAATAAAGCGGTTAAGATTCTATCACTTAACCACCCCAATAAAGCTATGTAGATCATAGAGACCATTACCATGTCCACATGACCCAGCATCCGAGCATCCATCATCACTGCACCCAGGCCGTGAGTAACTCCAGTTAGCTCTCCCAGCACCACAAATGCCCAGGACAAACCCAGCCCCAGTCTTAGTCCAGCGGCTAAAGAAGGAAAGGAAGCTGGCATGATAATAGTTGTAAAGAGGCTGAATCTATTGGCTCCTAACATTTGACCTGCCCGCAAATATAAAGGAGAAACACTGCTTGCCCCCTGAGCTGAATTAATATATATCGGGAAAAAAGCTGCCAGTGCAATCAAAAACAGGGTGGTCTTTTCGCCTACACCAAACCATACCATGGCCAGAGGTAGCCATCCTATACCGGGAACGGTTCGAAGCATGTTCACAGTTGGATCCAGAAAGCGTCTAACCACCGATATACGTCCGGTAAGCAGACCCAATGGTACTCCTAGTACAGCGGCCAGGGCAAAACCGCGAAGAACCCTGATGGTACTCGTCAATGCGTGATCCCACAGGGTTCCTGCATATGGTGTGACCTGCCATGTCCCGACAGCAAAATCTAAAGCCACCTGTCCGACCTGTAAAGGAGGGGGTAGTAAATAAGCTGGGATCCTACCATAGCTGGTTATGATATACCAGAATGCAATCAGCAGACATGGTAATACAATTCCAAGGGCATCAAATCGAAGTGAATTTGCAGAAACATTTACCCTTGATTTACGCTGTTTGTTGCCCATGATTATTACAGCTCTTTTCTGGCCTGTTCAACAAATCTCATGTCAAATAACTTTTCCATATTGGGAACCTCATTTATGACTCCCAGCTCTTTCATTCTTTGAGCCAGTACAGTGGCTTGCTGAATATACTTTTGATTCATATCCCAGGTTAACTCAATATTATTAGCCGAAACGTCCAGAACCTCCCGCTGGGTGCCAAATTTCTCCGCCATTGCCAGCCATTCATCTGGATGCTGATTGAAATACTCGGTAGCCCGAGCCTGCGCTGTAACCAGCTGCTGAATAAGTTCCGGGTTCTTCTCAATTTGTTCCCTTGTAGTCATCATTCCAGCATTAATAGCTCCTATGCTTTCATCATAATACGGGTAGGATAAAATACGACCGTAACCCTTGGTAACCGCTAAAGAAGGGTAGGGTTCACCGCTACAGAATGCATCAATATCTCCCTGGGCAAGAGCCTGTTCCATATCAAAAAAATCTATACGTTTTAGTTCTACATCTTTTTGTGGATCAAGTCTGGCCTTATTTAGAGTCTCCAGCAACAAGATGTGATGCATGGTTCCTGGTACATAGGCTATTTTTTTACCTTTTAAGTCAGCCGGAGTAGTAATATCGGAGTCTTTTCGAACCACCAGAGCTGAACATTTTTGACACAGGCTGCTTACCACCACTACGGGTTCACCTCTGGAAGCAGCAGTAATGGCTGTAGCCAGTGTAGTTCCACACATATTAAGATCGCCTGCCACCAGTGCAGCCTTCATATCACCAGGATTGGTAAAAGGCAGAACATCAATCTCTGTACCTTCGACATATTGATCATACAGGTAGGGTTGAATAGTCTGGGCCGTTTTCCAGGTACCTATCTGGGCTTTTGCAGTATTATTGGTTGTGGATGTTCCACAACCAGGTAACAGAAAAATACCGACGATACATAGTAAAGTCAGTAACCGTAATCGTTTCATATGTCCCATCTCCCTTTTTAATACATGCTAGCTATGATATTTTTTGCTGGCGCATGTTTTTGGGGTGCAGTTTACCCGTAGATGGTTCAGAATTCCAGATACGAGAAGGGCCTTCCAGTACATCCCAGCCAGCTTCCCAGTACATTTGTCGCAGCTCCGCAATGGTACGTCCACGTGTAAACTCGCAATCTTCGTGTATATCACGGGGACTGGAACCTGTTTCGGCCCACATAATATTGGCACCCACCATAGGCCCAATGGTGCTGGGTTCATGCCAGCACATTCCCAGTATTTCATGCGGAGTGGATAAGCGTATGACCGCATTCAGGTGAGCCAGACGTGCTTCCGTGACCATGCCACGATTACCTATTTCTGTTCCGGGGACAGGGATTCTACGCATGGTACCGCTGAATACAGCACCACACTCTCGGGCAATAATGGTGGCTTCCACCAACTCTTCGGTGCTGTGCTCAGGTCCAACTGGTTCCACACAGGTTCCTAATGTTAAACCTGCTTCATGAGCTGCCTGCATGGTAGCAAACCTTTTTTCTACCGGGATGGTTGACTCTATGCCTTCACGAAAACGAACCGCATGGTATACGCCATTTAGTCCAGCATCCTTAAATGCTTGTGCGTCTTCCAGGGTAAAATCATCTGCATTGGCAACCAGAACTGTATCAGGTTGCAGATTTTTACGAACTTCCCGAATCGTATCAACTAGGCGTTTATGCGGAAACATCCCGGTTGTTACCAGATAAATCGCATTGGCACCATCTTTTTCAAATTTCCTGGCACGCCTTATAATCTCCTCCATCGGTAAAATGCTTGCTTTGGGAAACACCCGGTTAACTGCAGCAAAAGAGCACCATTTACAATTGTGGGTACACAAGCCAAGATTTACGCCAATATGGCTATGAATTTCTGCTCGATTATTAGATAGCTTAGTACTTATTTCCCTGGCAGCAGATTGGATATAATAAGACTCGGGGCTAAAAAGATCAATCTCAAAAAGTGAGGCCATCTCATTTTTGTTCAGCAGTTCTCCTGCCCGAGCTTTATTAACAATAGCAGCCGTTTTTGAATCCAGCATTTTTACACCTGCCTTTCACTATCTTCATTTTACAGAATATGCGCTATTAACTATAGCATTTTCATGCTTAGAATAATTGCTACCGCTGCAAAGGGTTTGTTCGACCTGTTAGTTATGATTATTGTGGCTTATTTATTGGGGGTTAAGTCAGCGATTTAAACAAACAGCCAGGGACGAAGATTCAACTGAATTGGCAGTTAATACGAAGCAAAAGGGACCAGCCGGGTCATTGGCCAGGAAGCAAGAACCAAGTCATGTAATATCCGGACAATGCTACCCGAGATCACAAAAGTGCGTTTGAGAATCACCTTAAAAAAACAAGCTTGCCTAACTTTATTTCTATAGGCAAGCTCATAAAATCTATATTAACATGTAGGTAAAATAATTTACTCGATTTTATTGGTGCGGGTCCAAATTTTTAAGTCGTTCGCTTCTTTGATTAAATCATCACGGAACTTGGGATGGGCTAATTCGATGAGATCCTCGGTGCGGTCCCATTGATGCTGGGCCTTTAATTTCTTCACCCCGTATTCAGTGGCTACATAATCAACTAAATGACGGGAAACAGTAACGCAGGTTCCGGTTGTAAAGGTAGGTACGATACGTGAATGCAAGTTTCCATCCTTATCCGTATAGGTGGAGGGCAGGCAGATAATGCTCTTTCCGCCTTCTGACCATTGTGCTCCCAGTATAAAGTCAGTCATTCCGCCATTACCAGTTACTTGATCTAATCCCATGCTTTCAGCGCTAACCTGGGTAAACAGATCGATTTGTAAAGCTTGGTTGATGCTGATCATGTTTTTGTGCCTGCCAATAACCCGGGGGTCATTGGTGTAATCAACGGGATAAGTAGCCAGAGCAGGATTTTCATGCATCCATTCATACATTTTTTTTGTTCCGATAGCAAAGGTATATACGGTTTTATATTTATCAAATACCTTTTGTGAGCCATTGATCTGTCCGGATTCGATCATATCGACATATGCGTCAACAAACATCTCGGAGTGAACCCCCAGATCCTTAATATCAGTATCTTTAAGTACAGAACCCAGTGCGTTGGGTAAGCCGCCTATGCCAAGCTGTATACAGGAACCATCATGG
>DUSB01000220.1 GCA_012840625.1 Syntrophomonadaceae bacterium | reverse complement strand
CGTGGTAACACATCAGCAATCCGGGCGCGCATCAGCTGGCTTACCTGGTTAATAAACTTCTCCTGAATTTCTGGTCCTTGAAATTGATCAAAAACATCTTCAACGGATAAAAGCTGTTCCTCTACTAATTCGCCAAGACTAGTAGCAATCTGGCTCTGCCTTTTCGGCAACAAACCCTGCATTTTATAAAACCCCAGGTTAACTGGTTCCCGAGGCCAGAATAATAGGCGAATAGCTAAAACATTAGTAAAATATCCTATAAAAGCACTTATAATCGGAATTAATATTAATTGGTACATCGAACCACCCTATATAATATTCCCTACAAAGAATAGCAGATTTTCAAAGCTATCGCAATAAAAACAGCCGGGGTTCGCCCGGCCTGGAAATCGTTTTATGGTTCGAAAGAATAAGGACCGCTTTGCAGGTCCCTTAATAAACCTTTACAGTGTTTACATCCCCTGCACTCCTGTATCCGCTCTGCAAACACCTGCTGAATCATTTTTACCGATTCATTAAGTATTTCATCTCCCGTTCTATGAAGTATGATTCTCCGCGGTGCAATGGTAATTAAAATGCTGATCAAAATATCATCCAAAGTGATATCAGGTACCAGGAGGTCTTCCAGGTAATAATTAATCAAATCATCATCCAGCCTCTTACCATCCTCGTCCCATAAAATATAGTTCCCCTGTTTATCAATAAACAAGTTTACTTCTATAATATAGCTGGGTTGAGTATCAACAAAATAGCGCAACAATTGAACAAACTCATTGTATTCTTTTTCACTCTTTAGTTCCTCGCAAGCAAGATCTACAGCAAAACGAATCTCATTAAGATATTCCCGCATACAAAACTGTATAAAACCTTCGATAAACAAGATATTATTGCTGTATAAATAATCCATGATCTTATGGGCAATACGATTCTTGCGCCCGTAATTCATAAGTAAATTCAAACTTTCATTTTGATTGCAGTTTTTCAAAAAAGAGCTTGCTTTCTCGTAAACTACTGGTCGATCCCCTGGTGAAAGCTGGCGGCTCTTTTTGCAAATCTCTTTCCATACCAGCAATGGTTCCCAATCATACACCACATGCTCAGCCATAAACTCAGCCAGCTGGTGTTTAAAGATATAAATCATATCTTCATCTCTGAAAGGTAATTCAGGATTTGAGCCTACCAGACGCACACGAAAGGATACTTGCTCTGCATTCCTGTACTGTTCCTCCAGGATAAAAGAATAACCCTTTTCTTCCAGCCAATAAAAGCGTTCACTTAATTTTGCCGGCAGTTCACCATTACTTACGGCCGTAGAGATAAATAGTTCATAAACCATATTGGGCCTCCTGTAAGATGCTCAAATGCTTAGAATGCTTACATTATTATATGTATGGCGTTGTTCAATATTCAGGAGATCTTAACCAAAATTTTATGTCAAAAGAGTACATGGGATTCTCAATGTTATATTGTTCTCCCAAACAGTCGCTTTTTAAAACAACAGTTTAAATAGGATCCTGGTATAAGTAAACTTTTTTTAAATTTTATTGTTGTTTTTCAACATGTAAAATACTGGGGGCTTCTTTTTCAGTAAGATCAAATAACTGCTGCCCACTTTTTACCAGTGGACGAACTATGCCGTTTTTTTTAGCTTTAACAATTACACCACGATTCCCATTACTCAGTTGCACTTCCTGCTCTATATAATATTCCAGGATTTTATCATACAGAAGGCGCGTAATCCTCGCATCAAGCTGTCCAAAAGAACGATCCCGTAAATCTGCAATAGCATAAAAAATACTGGAAGCCTCACGATAAGGCCGATTACTGGTTAAAGCATCAAAAGAACCTGATACAGCAATCATGCGTGCATACAAAGGGATTTCACTACCCGGACATCCGGTTGGATAACCAGTTCCATCCAAACGTTCATGATGTCGCAACACCGCCAGAGTAATACGCGGATGAATCCAATTTGTCCGGGCCAGTATAACTGCACCTTTTTCTGGATGAGTTTTAACCAAATTCCATTCCTCACTGGTCAATGAACCCCGTTTTTTAAAAATATTTTGCGGGATTCTATTTTCACCTACGTCATGAAGCAAGCCCGCCAAGGCAGCCTCTATGATAAAATGAGGATCCAGCGAAAGCCAGCGGCCCAACAAAGCGCAAAGAACCGCTGTATTAATCGAGTGGCTCTCATAGCTATATTCTTTCTGGCTTTCTTTCATATGCATAAAATATCGAATCGCTCGGTGTTGATCACTGAGCAAATATGGCTGGATCAGCTGCTCAAGATCCCGCTGAATAGTATCCTGAATGCTTTTATTATAGGTCCCGCGCAGCGCCACTCTCTTCATTTCAAAACTAAGTTTTTCATGAGCCTTAATAAGCGCTTGCAAATCAAGATCATTTTGCTCCATAGCCTCCAGGGATAGTGCTTCTTCCTGTTCAGCCTCAGCAACCTGTTTTTCTTCCACGTCAATATAGACCGTATCAATGTCTTTTTTCTGCAGGGAATCAATCAATTCTTGAATAAGTACTGTACCTTCTTTTAAAAGCAGACGCCCCTGTTCGTCATAAATATCCTGAGCCAGAGATTCTCCAACCTTAAGTTCCACCAATTGCATAGCTTTTTGCATGTAAATACAGGTTTAAAACCTGCTCTTACACCTCCCATTCTTACAGCTCTTACAGCCTGAATCGAACAATGTCCTTTTTAGGTATATATTGAATATCGTTGCTTTAATAAGCTTTCTTAAATGAGAAATAAAAAAGAAGAAGCTTGCTAAAAAGCTCCTTCCCTAAAATAATATTATATATTACTTTCATACCATTTATAGCTCATGCTATAATTAACCGTCAATCAAGCAGACATTATGAT
>DUSB01000219.1 GCA_012840625.1 Syntrophomonadaceae bacterium | reverse complement strand
ATCCGGCACATACCCCTGCCGCAGTACTACAAAAGGAGCTGTTGGTATATTTTCATATTGAAAGAGTTTCTTGGAAAGCACTTTATTCATACAAATAGCGCTGCTGGCGACCCCCGAGCCAGTATAAGGTATGCCCAGAATTTCCAGCAAACCCTGTATGGTTCCATCTTCGCCATATTTACCATGCAAAGCCAGAAACACCACATCAGGATGGAGGTCAATAATCTTTTGCATGGTATCTGGCTGCAGATCTATGCCTTCAGCTGCATAACCCAGATTTTTTAAAGCCTTAAGAACCGCCGTACCACTTCGCAGCGATACTTCTCTTTCCTCTGACATGCCGCCCATTAGAACTAAAACAGATTCTTTTTGCATCCAATCTTCACCCCTGTAAAAGGTCTATTAATGTCTATTATTATTGTATATGAAGAATGATAACAGCTTAATTCCCATTGAGCTGCCCGATAAAATTCATCAGTAATACAGCTATTCTAACAGCAATAATATCAGCATACAGTTTTTCCAATACCTTCGCAAGGTTATACTTGAATCACTGCTATCCATATGATAAAATATGTCTTGCTGAAGCGATCAAATTTGCGTAGGGGAGTAGCTCAATTGGCAGAGCATCGGTCTCCAAAACCGAGGGCTGCGGGTTCGATTCCTGTCTCCCCTGCCATATAGAAAACAATTACAGGGCTGTTAAAGCGCCCTGTAATTTTTATGCCTATCTGTGTGGCTGGAAAAGTTAACAATCCTCTCCCATCCCATTAAACACTTGCTTACTCTTGTTTACCATCACAATATTTTTAGAAGAATTATTTTTCTACGTTGTATATCCTTGGGAACAGCGCTATATTATTTGTTGAATGCCTATTCGCCAGGAGAAAGTTCTACGTCACCTGCGTTCCATACAGGATTCTGCCAGCCACTACCATACCAGGAAGCCTGAAAATCTGTCTTGGATGTGCTCTTGCCTCCATTATACAAGCGTACTGGTATATCAATGGTTTCACCGGGTTCGCCAGTATAGGTTTTAGCACAATTGGCGAATGATTCTGTCCAGACTGTTGCGCCTTCAGGAGTAGGGTAAAAGTCCGGAGCTTTTCGACCTGGCAGTGCAATGCTTTGGTATCGTGATCTCATATCTTCACGGTTTTTGGCCGGGAACATTGACGCCTTAGAGTTTATTTCATTCTTGTTCACGATTTGCGCCATGTTCTCCCCTGGGTCTATACGTCCATTCCCGTTTTTATCGTTATAGATGTTTATGATTGCGCCTATATGAACGTGTGATTCACAATCTAAGGCTGCTTCTATTTTTTCTTTTTCGTCTTTTACATTGCCGAAAGCATTAGCCAGTGCTTCACGTGTGATTGTTACCCGATCATAGATCACTTCACCGGGGCGGGCAATTGATCTAAAGCTATCTGCTGGCAGTAAGGCGCTATATTCACCAATCCTAAATGTAAAGAGCTGGGTTTGATATTTAATCGTCTTTTGCTGTGATGCGTACATGGATTGGGCTATCTAGGTTAAACCTGCGAAATTACCGTCTGGCTCTCCGTTGTCAGTATAGGCATATATATAGTTAAAATTGGTATCTATAGCTTCTTTAACTTCGGGATTATTAGGATTTAATCTTTCAACCGTAGCCTGTAATGGAGAAGCCATCGCTACAGTTGAAAACGTAGCCAGCAAAACGAGGGTAAGCACGAGCGTTAATGTTGTTTTTTTCATACTTGTACCCCCTACCAGCTAATCCATTGGCTTTGACTTCTGTCATATACGTTAATAATTGTTGCCTGAGAATCGCCAAATATCACATCTACCATTCTAGTCCCTGCGCCATCTTTTAAATCCATATAGCCACGGAAATAAGTGCCTCCCATGCCGGACATATACACTAACGTTTTGTCAGTAATAAAGTCATACGGTAGTCTATTGAAACGATAACTCCACATATCATAAGCGGCTTCTCTACCTGATACTGACATCTTGTCAAATACTTTGTCGCTTGCATAAACTGGCAATGGTGCATTCTTACACTGTTGGATCTGCTCTGGGGTAGCCTGATAGAATGGAGTGCCGGGGATCTTGCCGCTTGGCTTGGGAACTGGTGGTTGCGGTTTAAGCTGTTCGGCTACTTCATCAATGATCTTCTGCTGTTCTTCTTCACTCTGACCTTTGGTGAATACGTGGACTGTTTTGGAGTCCTGCCACCACTTAACTTCTGCGCCTAGATATTCACTTATAAAACGAATGGGAACTAAGGTACGCTGGTTCTTGACAATAGGAATGGTGTCCATTCTTTCTTGCTTACCATTTACCATCAATAAAGGACTGCCTAACTTTAAGACTAAGTGTGCTTCTGGTAAGGTTTCACTGGCCATCTGATCAATGGTTACTTCCTGGGTAGCCTGATGCCAGTCT
>DUSB01000218.1 GCA_012840625.1 Syntrophomonadaceae bacterium | reverse complement strand
TGACTGACCCCTTAGGCTTGATTTATAGGAGTTTTGCCGGGTTAATTTACCCGCAGAATGCATAAAAAACGCAAAGATTGGCAGAATGAAAGCAAAGCATTTAAAAAATATTTCCAAAATAGCAGGAATTGGCGATTATTTGAGGAATTTAACACACTTAGGAACATGTAAAAAATTCATCAAGGGAGGATTATAACGTGAACAAATCGGAACTTGTGAAATCTCTGGCAGAAAAAGCTGAGATTACCCAGAAGGAGGCTGCCACAGCTTTGGAAGCTATGGTGGAAACTATTGAAGAAGCGCTGGCTGAAGGAGATAAGGTGCAGATTATTGGCTTTGGTAGCTTTGAAGTGCGGGAACGTAAGGAAAGAAAAGTTATCAGTCCGGCCACCAAGAAGGAAATCACTGTTCCTGCAACCAAGGTTCCTGCCTTTAAGCCTGGGAAATCGTTAAAAGAAGCAGTTGCTCTAAAAGATGCACCCCAAAAAGGTAAAAAGAAAAAGAAATAATTTTTTAACATACGGTTTTTGGAGACATGGGTGCATGTCTCCATTGTTTTTTATTGCAGTAACTGCTGGTGAACCCAGTGAGCTACTCGCTTTTTAAATAGTAGTTCCAGATGATTGACAGGTAATATTTCTTTGGTCAGCAGGGTGGCTCCATTCTGCAGGATGGATTCAGAGTCTAGAGCACTCTGAACAAAGATAACACCGTCGCTTTCACCGGTACTTTCACCGGGAAAGGGACCAAAATAATGATTGTTACCGGCCAGCATAGCCACCTCAATACCAGCGTCCAATCCAAAGCGATTAAGCCATTGCATAAACTCCTGTCCTTCCTGCAGGGCAACATCAATTCCCCGTGAATGACTTATATAACCGGTCCCGCCATAATAGCTGGTCCACCAATCTATTTGGGTTACATCGAGGGCATATTCATCATCCCAGCGCTGCAGGAGCTGGCGTTGACCAGGAAAGCTTCCATCGCTATAAATAGCATATTTACAGGTATCCTTCCATAATCCCATGTGCATTATTTTATCCCAGGCGATAACGCCGTTACCACCGGACAAATAAAGGAAATACGATATAGCGGGATTGCGAAATGCATAATCCGTTCCCAGGTTAGGAACCCCCAGCATAATAAGACGGCGTACATCGCCCCGATATGGTGCTGCGGCTAGGTCGGAGAGGTATATTCGTGCCGGGATCCCGCCTTTACTGTGTACTACCAGATCCAGCTGTTGAACCTGGCAGAGGGTCTTAACCTGTTCAATGGCTGCAGCCAGCTGCTCGGCTTGATACAGATTATTGCCATGGGAGTGGGAAAAAGTAAGGGCAAAAACCCGGTGTCCCAGTGCAACGAGATGTTGCTGTAATCCCTTCAGACCCATGCCAAACAAATCAGTAAAAGAACTGGCATCCAGTGCCGCTCCATGAACCAGCAAAACGGGAACAGGATAAAGGTTGCTGTCCCATCCTGGTGCTCGGTGCAGCAGGTAATCTGATGCCGGAGGGCGGGCGGTAGTAAAAAGCTTTTTGAAATAAGGATCCAGCTGCTCATTTACACTGCAGAAAGGCTCTGTAACCCCCTGTAGCCTTTCTACCTGGTAGCGTTCACTGCAGATCCAGTGATGAGCACTTGAGGTGGCATAGATACGGGGGAAAAGGTGCATACTGGCAGGAGGGCTTTGTTCGTGCAAAATAAATCACCTCATCAATATCCAGTCTAACCCACAGTTTACCATATCTTTATTTTGGGGGGAGGTACCAATTCAGCTGGCGGGCGATTAATATGTTGCGATGGCCGCGGCGTATGAACCAACAACTCTATGGCATTTTCTATCCTGTTCAACAATAAAACTACTATTATAGAGTTACAGATAACTATCTGGCATTATATAAGTATGAGGATACAAATGTTGGCCGTAGAGAAATTGGCAACATTTAAGGCGGTGAGAATATGAAAAAGCTCAGCCAATTAAGTGCTCGGGAATTGGATGCAGTTGAACTAGTCTTAAACGGGGTTGAAGGAGCTATCATAATTGATGAAAACGGCATCATAAGGGTTTTTACCGATTTTTATGAACGAGAATCAGGTTTTGTTAAAGGAGATGTACTGGGTAAAAGAATTGACGAAGTATTCCCCCATACCCGTCTATTAGAAGTATTAAATACGGGCAAGGCTATTACCGCTGATATATGGGAATTAAATGGCAAATCTGCGATTGTCTCGCGGGTTCCTATTATGAGCGAAAACGGGATAATCGGGGCACTGGGAATTAGTATTTTTCGCTATCTTGAAGAGGCGCGTGGTTTTGCTACGCGAATACAGCAGACGTTTTCTGAGCTGAAATACTATAAAGAAGAGGTTAAACGCATTTATGGAGCCAGGTACTCGCTGGGAGCTATTATTGGAAAAAGCAAAGAAATACTGAAAGCTAAAGAAATGGTTCAAACTATCGCTCCAACAAATAATCCAGTACTTATTTATGGTGAAACCGGAACTGGAAAAGAATTGTTTGCTCATGCTATCCACCAGGAAAGTGCTCGTAGAGAAGGGCCTTTTGTACGAGTAAATTGTGCGGGCATTCCCGATAATCTTATTGAGTCGGAGCTGTTTGGTTATGAAGAAGGAGCTTTTACCGGAGCCCGTAAAGGCGGTAAACCTGGTAAATTTGAACTAGCCAATCATGGTAGTATATTTCTGGATGAAGTAAGTGAGTTATCCTGGGCAGCTCAGGCCAAGTTACTGCGGGTTTTGCAGGAAAATGAAATTGAAAGGGTGGGTTCAACTTCATTAACTTCAGTGGATACCAGGGTTATATCAGCCACCAATATTCCTTTGAACAAACTGGTAGCCGGGGGAAAGTTCAGAAAAGATTTATTCTTCCGCCTTAATAACTTTACTATAACGGTTCCTCCTTTACGGGAGCATTTTGATGATTTGCCTCTGCTCTGCCAGCATTTCATTGACAATTACAACCAGGAAAATGGTACCAGGGTAAAAGGCATAAATAATGATGCCTTGCAGCTGCTTACTACTTATCACTGGCCGGGTAATGTCCGGGAGCTTAATATTGCAATTGAGAGAGCTTGTATAGACGCCCGGGAAGGTATTCTTACCGTCGCCAATCTGTTGCGCTTTACCCAGAATGTCAGTGGGCAAAATATTATCCTTGAAGACTACCGGGGTTTCGATATAAAAGAAGCCAGGAAAGCAGCAGAAAAGGCTGTAGTTATCAAAGCTTTGCAGGCCAGTAATAATAATCGTAGAAAGGCAGCAGAACTGCTGGGAATAAGTCGTTCGACGCTATACAATAAAATTATTGAGCTCGAAATTGACTAAATTTTCTGAAATGTCTTATTTATTAGATTATAGTCCAAATTTATGGACGTTTAAACCCTCCAGGGGTCAACAAAGAATAAAAACCTGTCTATTTACCGTTACATTTTCACAGGAGTTAAATAAAGTAAAAAGCTGATTATTAGCCTCCTCCAGTGGTTGGTACGCTACTTGCAAGATGTAATAAGTATCAACAAAGGGGGGAGGTTTTATTATGGCAACATTAGAGAAATAAATGGGTGGAAGATAAAGAATTATGTGATCATTCAGATTTCCTGAACTTGTCTTTAATAATGGCTCGTTAGTAATCGGGAAAAACGATAAGCTGATAATGCATTATGCATGGACTTAACTGGTCGGGTGGCTTACGAATGGTGTGATCAGCTTAAAATACAAGTCTGAGCGGATTAAAACTATAATTTCCATTGCTCACCACAATTTTAGAGATCAACTAAAATTTCCGGCCAATTATTTTGAGGGAGTAGGGATCCCTGGCTTTATATTTAAAGGAGGAGATTAGATGAGTACTTATCTAGAAGAATATAAACGTAAACTCATAAGTGCAGAAAAAGCAGCCGAACTGGTTAAATCGGGAGATATTATAGAATACGGTATGTTCGCTACCAAACCAATCGATTTTGATTATGCTCTTGCTAAACGTGCAGGAGACGGCCTGGAGAAGGTTTCTATCCGTGGAACGGGTACGATATTACCGATTCCAGAAGTTATTAAAAATGACCCGGAGCAAAAAAGTTTCCAGTATTTTAGCTGGTATTTTACTGCTATAGATCGGAAGGCGGGGGATTTTGGCTTGGCCTGCCACTGTCCTTTTAATTATCATGAAGCCACCTTACTGGCTTACAGCCCGGATTTTGCCCATGCCTGGGCCGATGTATGGGTAGCTCAGGTTTCCCCCATGGATCCGTCCGGATGTTTTAACTTTGGTTTGGGGAACTCTCATAACCGCGGAATTGCACTTAACAGCAGAATCGCCATTGTAGAGGTAAATCACAATATGCCACGTTGTTTAGGTGGTAGTGACGAATTCATCCACATCAATGAAATCGATTACATTATTGAAGGCTCCAATCAAGCCATTTTTTCAATGCCCCCCGCTCCAGAACCGGATGAGGCTGAACGAAAAATTGCTAATTATATTATGGAGGAAATTCCAGATGGTGCCTGCCTGCAGCTGGGTATTGGAGCATTACCCAACCTGATTGGTAATCTGATAGCCGAGTCTGACCTCATAGACCTGGGAATCCAGAGCGAGATGTTCTGCGATGCCATGGTACGCATGTACGAAAAAGGCAAGATAACCAACACCATGAAAGCCAAGGATAGACATAGGTATTTTCTAATTCCATGATGGATCTGGTTAAATGCGGTACGGTTAATGGCAGTAAAAAAACCCTGTTTCCAGGTAAGGCAATCTATACTTTCGGGGTAGGTAATCAGGAGCTTTTTAAATTTTTAGATCATAACGAAGCGATTATGGCCTGCGAAATAAGCAAAGTAAATAATCCTGCCATAATTGCCCGTAACGATAATATGGTATCGGTTAATAATGCCCTGTCAGTAGATCTGACCGGGCAGATTGCCTCTGAAAGTATCGGTCCCAGGCAATATACGGCCACAGGTGGGCAGGTGAATTTTGTTCTTGGCAGCCAGATGGCTAAAAATGGTAAAAGCCTTATAGCTCTTCCCTCTACTTACAAAGATAAAGAGGGTAAGGTTCATTCACGTATCGTACCTATGTTTCCAATGGGCACCGTAGTTACCACCTCGCGCAATGATGTAGAATGGGTAGTTACGGAGTATGGTGCGGTTCGTTTAACGAATAAGCCGGTATCGCAACGGGTAAAAAGCCTGATTAGCATAGCCCATCCTGATTTCCGGGATGAACTAGAGTTTAGGGCGAGAAAACAGTTATGGATAAGGTAAGGTAATGCGATTAAACAAGTTAAAATCTTTCTAAGGAGGGTTTGTTTCCAGTGAACAGGATGGATGAGTACCGGCGCAGGCTGGTTTTGCCTGAACAAGCAGTTAAACATACATCCAAAAAGAACCCAGGGGCTATAGCAGTTCCCGGGTTCTTTTAGTTACTATCCAGGGGATGAAATATTTATTAGCCTTTTATAATACTATTGGCAATAACCATACGCTGTACCTGAGCAGTTCCTTCAAAAATCTGCATGATTTTGGCGTCCCGGAAGTATTTTTCCACCGGGTATTCTTTACTGTATCCATATCCGCCATAGATCTGTACCGCATCTGTGGCCACTTTCATCGCTGCATCGCCTGCCCAGCATTTTGCCAGAGAAGACATCTGTGTAAACGGAAGTCCCATATCCTGTAAAGAGCAGGCCTTCTGGTAGAGCAGACGAGCTGTTTCTACATACATAGCCATATCTGCCAGCATAAATTGTATAGTCTGGAATTTGCAAATGGGCTGGCCAAATTGTGTGCGTTCCTGGGAATAATTAATCGCGCATTCAAAAGCACCCTGGGCGACACCTACTGCCATCGAAGCTGCAGCAGCCCGAGAAAGATCGAGGGTTTTCATACAGATTTTAAAGCCCTCGCCTTCTTTACCCAGGAGGTTTTTTGCTGGTACCCTCACATCTTCAAAAATGACCTGGGTGGTATTGGAGCTCCGGATGCCCAGCTTGTCTTCTGGGGGACCAATTGTAATGCCAGGAGTATGACGGTCGACCATGAAAGCACAGTGCCCTTTGTAACCCCGCTTTTTGTCCAGAGTAGCAAAGACAGTATACATACCTGCCACACCGCCGTTGCTGATAAATTGTTTGGTACCGTTTAATATATAATCGCTACCATCTCTTATACAGCGGGTTGATAAGCCGCCTACATCAGAACCTGCACCAGGTTCAGTCAGACAGAAAGCAGCCAGATCACCATCGTTCATTCGCCCGTAGAACCATTTTTTTTGCTGATGGTTGCCAGCGATGAGTACCGGGTCTGTTGCTAGG
>DUSB01000217.1 GCA_012840625.1 Syntrophomonadaceae bacterium | reverse complement strand
GGCCTGCGTCGGTCATAATAAGGCAGAGATGGAAGGTATACTGGCAGATTTACAGGATCAAGGTATTGAGAACATCCTGGCTCTGCGAGGAGATCCGCCTAAAGATGATAAAATTTTTGACTTTAAAAAATCGGATTATGTTTATGCAGTGGATCTTATTCATGAAATACGCAATAAAGGCGATTTTGGTATAGCGGCTGCTGCCTATCCAGAGGGACATCCAGAATGTGAACGATTAATTGATGATCTTCTGTTTTTAAAACAGAAGGTCGATGCCGGTGCTGATTTTCTTATTACCCAGATGTTTTTTGATAATCGGGTCTTTTATGAATTTGTTGATAAAGCGCAGCGTCTGCGTATTAATGTACCCATTGTAGCAGGTATTATGCCCATTTTAAATGCCGGACAAATAAAGCGTATGGTTTATCTTTCCGGGGCATCAATACCCGGCAAACTTTTGAAACTCATTGATCAATATGAACATCATCCCGAAGACATGAAAAAAGCCGGTATTGAATATGCCAGTCATCAAATACAGGATCTTCTGGATAATCATGTAGATGGCATTCATCTATATACGATGAATAAGTGGGAAGAAATTCTTGCAATAGCAGAAAATACAGGTATTTAAAGCATTACGTAGTGGCAGTTTTCCTTCTGTCACTACGTTTTTTAATGTCGGAGAACGGTTTCAAATTCAGCAGGGCAGCAAGAACCTTCTTGATTTAAAGCTTTGCGCTCTTATGGGGGCAGAAAGAATAAGTGGGGGGAGAAGAATGACTCGATTGGTTCGCATTCCCCTGCGGGTAGCTAATAGTTATCTGGTGATAGGGGAAAAGACCATTATCGTAGATACGGGTGATCCAGGTTATGCTAAAGGCATTCTGCGAGCCTTAAGCAAGGAAAAGATCGATCGCAGGGATGTTAGTTTAATCTTCATCACTCATGGACATATTGACCACTTTGGCAGTGTTTTTGAATTAAAAAGATCTATCGATGCGCCGATTGTTATTCAGCGCCATGACGAGCCTTATTTAAACAGGGGTGTACAGGGTCCTCTTTATGCAAAAAACCGTTTAGCGGCTTTCATGAAGAGAATTGGCGGTAATTTCTCCGTTCCAAAACGTTATGGCTTTACAGCTGATCTGACCTTTGATCATCAGATGGATCTGCAACCGTATGGGGTAGAGGGTGAATTGATCGCAACCCCTGGTCATACACTGGGTTCTGCCTCCCTGGTGCTGGCTGATGGTCGTGCCATTGTGGGAGACCTGCTGGTCAGGCGGTATTTTTTAGCCGGTCCCCCGGCCATACCGCCTTTTTTACAGGATGGCAGGGCTTTTTATGAAAGTATTCGGCGCTTGGATGAGCTTGGTGTACATAGCTACTATCCCGGGCATGGCGGGCAAATAAAAAGAGAAGAATTCAGTCTCAAATCAAATTCAAACCTCCGCTTGTAATAATTCCCGGTAAATGGATTGTAACTGAATCATAAGGGGATCTAGCTGGCCCTGGTTTTGATTACGGGCAGCCTGTTCAGTAAGGAAAGCACACTCGTAAATGTCCATAAAGCCATACATGCCGGCGGTTCCTTTTATAGCATGAGCAGTGTCCTGGATGCCTGTCCAATTCTGGTTATTGGTATGCTCTTCCAGTTCATTTAGCATTTCCTGGAATGATTCTAAAAATTCTGGCATGAGTTCCTGTATGATCTGCTGGGTTTCAGTATTCCCGGCAGGATGAGTCAGTGTTTCCCGGTACTGCTGCTGAATTTCCGCTAAAAGCTCATGGCTTTTAAAGGGCTTGGCGAGGTAGGAATTGCAGCCAACCTGTAGGCATTTTTCGCGATCATCTTTCAGGGCATGGGCGGTGATGGCAATAACTGGTATTTCCGCCAATGCCGGAGTAGAACGGATAATTTTTACCGCTTCATAGCCATCCATCACCGGCATCTGCATGTCCATTAAAACCAGATCATAAGGATGCTGCTGAAGTTCATGTAAACAATCTATACCATTGGCGGTAACTTTAACACTGTAGCCGTATTCAGAAAGCATGTGGCTGATTAGCTTTTGGTTAAGAGGATTATCTTCTGCCAGCAGAATAGAAACAGGTGCATGATCTGGAAAAGCAATCCATGTTTCGGCTGCAGAATGATCCAGGCAAATTTCCTGTTCATTGCAGTTAATGCTATGGTTTTCGACCGTATAGGGCTGCAACGGCAGCGTAATGCTAACCTTTGTGCCAAAACCTGTTTCGCTTTGTATCGTAATCTCTCCCGACATAAGTTCCACCAGGTGTTTACTGATATACAGACCCAGTCCGGCACCACCAAATTGGCGATGGCTGGAGTTATCTACCCGGGCAAATAGATTGAATACATTCTCCAGCTGGTGCTGGGGAATGCCGATACCCGTATCACTTATAGAGAATATCAGTTTTTCCTGTGAGCCGCTTCTAGCGGCGGATACATCTATCGTAATTAGACCACTGCAAGTATATTTAGTGGCATTTGATAAAATATTATTCAATACCTGCCGGACTTTTAATTCATCCAGCATGATTTGAGCTGGAAGGTCAGGGTCTATATGCACTTCCAGGAACAAACCTTTTTCCCACAGCTTATTTTCTATCGATGAGGTACATTTATGGATCAGCTCAGATAAAGAAGTAGGAGTCAAATTGATGTTCATCAAGCCCGAGTCAATCCGGGAAGCTTCCAGCAGTTCGTCAATAATTACCAGGAGCTGTTCGCTGCACTCCTTAATGGTAGTAATATACTCCAGCTGCTCCGAGGGGATGTTTTTTATTTCCAGTAGATCACTTGCTGCTAAAATACCAAACAAGGGAGTACGAAGCTCGTGAGAGATATTAGCCAGGAACTGGCTTTTCACCAGATTGGCCATTTCTGCATTGTGCCTTGCTTCAACTAGATTACTGATATCGGTTGATATAATCACGATGTAATTAATTACGCCGCTTTCGTAAAGCGGGTGAAAATGGTGATGGTAGCTCTTTTTCCTGCCATTAATGCTTAAGCTCTGTTCCGTTTCCCAGGTCTTACCCTGTAATACCTGATTGGTAACAAACTCTAATTCTTCCTTATCAAAGGGCAAGGAGAGAGTATATAGGGTATCTGTATTTTGGATAGCGAATATATGGGCGGCTTCCTGGTTGCAATAAACAATTTCTCCTTGTGGATTAATAAGCAGGATGCTTCTTTCCACATTATTGAGCAAATAACTTTGCAATTTGATTTTCTTATCCATCTGATAGTTCTCTGTTATGTCAATAATATGGGTGCTTATAGTGTCATTATCCTCATCATAGTAAGCAAAGAGTTCCAGGTTTAAACTTTTGCCGTAGCGAGAACATCCCAACAGCTCATACTGATAAATCACTAGGTCTTTTTGCAGCTGTTTCACCCAGGGAGTAATAGCGTCAGGACTTTCTAACAACATTTCCATCGATTTTCCTATTATTTCACATGGTTCACTATAGCCAAAAATCTCAGCGGCTTTTTGATTAGCATTGGTGATTTCATACGTTCGGGCATGAAAGCTAAGGAGTCCAATATGGCCATTAAACATAGGGCGGGTTTTTTTGATGGGATCTGGCTTATTATTAGATGAAATTGCCCTATATGTAAAACATTCGTCTTTCATTTTGTCCGGAGGAGTACGAAAAGAAGTGATATTGCTGGCATAGGTAAAAACAAGCCGGTTATTTCTCCTTTTCAAGAAAATAAAGGCCAGAACACCAGTCAGACTGAATAAAATTATATCTTCGGCCAATGCATCGAAAACGAAGGCAGAATTTAGCTGGATAAATAGTGTTAAAAGCAAAGTAAATATAAAAATTTGCGGTAACAACCTTTCAACAGTGTTCATCAAATAGTACCCCCAAAAGCATATTTTTCAAAGTAGTTGACAGACATACATAGCATACAATAAGCAGGGTAAAAAACATGTCTTCTTATGGTCGCTAGGCGACTATTTTTTTTGCATTTGATGTAGAAACAGGTCCAAATAAGGCGAAGCATACCTGTATAAACAAAAATTTATCAAAATAATGTTTATTACAATGTCGATGAAAGGTTTGCCATCGATTTTCGTAAATATTTGTACGTGGGTACTACCCAAATAACTATATCCATGATAGTCTCCAGGTAGGCGCTGCAAAAAATGGAGAATTTGAGGGGGAGGTAGAATTGATAAGGTTTACATACAGGACCAAGATGCAGTGGTTTTTAGCTATTGTTCTGGTGACAGGAATTTTATTATGCAGTCTAACACCTGTTTTTGCAGCTGGAACCATCAAGATTATTATTGACGGACAGGAGGTACCCAGTGATGTACAACCCAAAGTTGTTCAAGAGCGTACCATGGTTCCTATCCGGGTGGTCAGTGAATATTTAGGTAAAAATGTACAATGGGATCAGGATAACTGGCGGGTGTTGATCGGAGATTTTCAGGCAGTGCCGCCAGGAAAGGGACATGTTCCCGGAGCTCCAATCCGTATTTACGTGGATGGGGTGGAAATGAAAAGCGATGTTCCACCTACGGTGGTCCAGCAGCGTACCCTGGTTCCATTGAGAGCCATCGGAGAAGCCCTGGGCATGAATGTGGACTGGGATCAGAAAAAACAGCAGGTTATCATTAATTCCCCGGGGTACCATCCGGGAGATACACCTGATGACGATATCTGGGATCCTCAGCTGACATCTATCTCAATTATGGGTGAACCGGTAGCCAGCAGTGATCAGCTACGTACGTTATTGAAAAATAACAATCCTGCGGCACCGGACTTAGTGGAGTTATATCTAAACATTGGCCGCATGTATGGCATTAGGGGTGACATTGCTTTTTGTCAGGCAGCCAAGGAAACCGGCTGGTGGAGATTTACCGGTGATGTTAAGCCGGAGCAGAATAATTATTGCGGTCTGTACGCTACCGGTAGTTCTTTAACCGGGAATGAACCGTTAAGGGGAGCTGATCCTGCTCGGGTTTGGTTTGAAGCCGGCCAACATGGGGCCAGCTTTGATTCACCGGCAACGGGTGTGGAGGCACACATTCAGCACCTTTATGCTTATGCTAACAGCAAGCCTTTACCCGCTTACCGGACCTTAGTGGATCCTCGTTTTAATCTGGTACGGCGGGGGAGTGCAACCCAATGGGTAGAATTAGGAGGCAAATGGGCTCCTGCTCAATCCTATGGATACAGTATCTTAAAGGATTATTACTGCCAGGTGGGGGCGGAATGTGTACAGATTCCCATTTTGGGTGAGTCGGAGGCCAGTGCCGCGCAGCTACGCACTTTATTGCGAAAAAATAATCCCATGGCACCTGATCTGGTCGATTTATATCTGGATATAGGCCGAATCTACGGTGTTAGAGGTGACATTGCTTTCTGTCAGGCGGCCAAGGAAACAGGCTGGTGGCGGTACGGCGGACTGGTTAAGCCCGAGCAAAATAATTATTGTGGACTTTCTGCTACCGGGCGGGCAGCAGAAGAAGATGAAGATTTGCGTGGAGCAGACCCTACGCTGGTGTGGTTTATTCCTGGTGCACATGGCGCATTTTTCGCTTCGCCAGCAGTAGGTGTAGAAGCCCATATTCAGCATCTATATGCCTATGCAAGTACTCAGCCGTTGCCTGAAAACCGTACCCTGGTAGATCCTCGTTTTGCTATGGTAAAAAGGGGTAGTGCTATCAGCTGGACAGATTTAGGTGGCAAATGGGCAGTTCCCGGTTTTGATAAGAATAAGTATGCTACCTTTGAAGATGCCTATCGTGCTGGTGAAACGTATGGACATAGTATTCTAAATGATTATTATTACAAAGCGGTACAATAGTAGAAAATAAAAAACACCGGCAGGCGCTTAGCACCTGCCGGTGTTTTTGTGCCAGGGCATCTGAGAAAAAGGGAATGATGTGGGGAGTGGCATCTGTTATCCCTGGACAGACGAAGCAAACAGAGTAACCATAGCCAGACCCAGAAGATCTAATGGGGATGGGTTGGCTACTATTTGCTGCCGCTGACCGTTTACTTTCACTGCACTTATATTGGACTGTGGCCTCTCTTTGTTTTAGTATTACCGCGATTCCTTTCTCCTTTTCCAGTCGAATGTTGTTAGGGGTTTCACAGGCTCCTTAAAATCATGCCATAATTTTCCAGAGAAGAAAAAGTAAAACAAGAGGTGATTTTCAAAAAATAACAGCATGCTAACAAAAATAAAAGGTAAGCAACAAGAATTAATAGAATTATAAGACTATTTCGAAAAGACAAAAAATAGTGTTAAATTAGAAGGAATATTCTAACATATATAGAAATAAGTAGTTACCAAGAACCGGGTAAGATGAGACATACATTTATTGTTCAATTCGGTAATAGTGATAGATGGTTTTGTTCGGCGCTGAACAAAAAAATGATGTGTGCCAGAAATCACCCAGGGAGGTGAGTCGCACTCTGCAGACCGGGCAAGATAGCCTGGATAGGTTAATATTTTGCTTGATTATGTTAGCTCCTATTTAAACGAGAACAGGTTAATAGGTAAAAAACGGGAGGGTAAAATATGGCTGCTAATTTTGCGTATTTGAACGCGCGGGATCTTAAATTTATTCTTAAAGAGTGGCTGCCTACAGAGC
>DUSB01000216.1 GCA_012840625.1 Syntrophomonadaceae bacterium | reverse complement strand
CTCCAATACCCAGCTGTATACAGGCTCGATCAGGAATTTGTTCTAACAGCATAGCGGCCATTGCCCGCTCAGCATGGGTGGGTTCTGGAGCTGGAGCCAAGGTTTTTAACGGGGTATTACTTCCTTCAATGATGTAATCCACCATTGAAATATGAATGGCATCTTCAGATCCTCCTGGCACCCGGGGTACATTCTGGTTTACTTCCAGTATTAAAGTTCTGGCCCCCAGACAGGATTCCAGACTGTTTACATTGGTAGGGCCAAAAGAGAAAAAGCCCCTATCATCCATAGGGCTAACCTGTTGTACATATACATCATAATGAAAAAGATCGCTACCGATAATATCCTGCAGCTGCCCAAATTGGCAGGGACGATAAAACATCATTCCCCGGTCATGCAAATGGCGATCATCCGCATCAAAAAACCAGCTGCTATAGGTAAAATGTTCGTGGGAGGGATCCAGATATTCCTCAGTACGGGCAGGATCCTGCCCTGCACACTGGGTGATTTGAACATTAAAAAGCTCATCACGCCTTCGCGCCAGAGCCAGATCAAAATCAACCGGTCGTCCTAAAAAAACACCATACAAAATTTTATCCCCGGATTTAATGAGAGAGGCGGCTTTTTCTGCTGAAATGCATTTTTCCTTGTATTCCTTTTCATACACCATTACCTACTCCACCTTTACGTTTATACTAAAACTATTTTAATTCATATCACAGCAAATATGATAAAACAAGCAGGAGCTCTTATCAGTAAAAGAGAATAAATAAACGAATTGATTACGATAAAAATCCTACCGGGTATCTCCAGATCAGCAAAGCAGGCGGAAGATCCCTGTCGTCTTTTCATCTGTGTGATCTAAAACATATTCTAAAGAAGAGCAGCATAGATTTATACCGTCCCCGGGAGAGCCTGAAACTGATATCTCTAACCCCGGGCAGCATCTTCATTTTTATAACCATGATAAGGAAAGGAAAACAAGCATGAAAAATCGTCTACGTTTTCTGATGATCATTGGGGTAAGCTTATTATTTATTTTAATCCAAAATAACTTGCCTTTGTATGCTCAGGAAACTTCCTCCACAGATATACACCCTATCCCTGCTGAAATACAATGCTCACTGGATCAAAAAACCTGGACCACTTTCCAGCATCCCCTTTACATCCTCGATGGCCATACCCTAATCAGTTCACAGGATCTGGCTTTATTGCTGGATTGCCAGCTCTATATTGAAGAACCTTATAGCATAAAGATCATAAAAGAAAGTACAGTTATTTATATGGTGGTAGAACTATCTGACTATGAACGAAATGGCCAACAAAAATTCAGCCACTGCCCCCCGGTCAGAATAGGAGAAAGCATTTATTTGCCTCTGCGTGAACTGGCCCTAGCTATGAATTATAAAATCGAATACAATGTTGATACTAAAACAGTAGAAATCTACCGTCCCGGCTTTGTCCCCCCACCCTCTCCTCCGCAGCCGGTTCAACCTGTCTTTCCCGGCCCGGCCAAACTGGGCAATTGGGGAAACGTTGCCAACCAACCTTACTTTGCTTCATTATGGCCAGAAGAAAAGATCATCGGCGGATATTACACCCGCCTGATCAACAGCCCTGCTGGTCGAACGAAAAACATTGAGCTTTCTTTAAAAGCCATAGATGGTACTGTTCTGCCTCCCGGCCATGTCTTCTCCTTTAACCGTGTGGTAGGTCAACGTACCGCTGCCAAAGGGTATCAATATGCCCCCATTTTTGCAGGACAGCAAGTAGTACCCGGCATTGGCGGCGGCATATGCCAGACCTCCAGTACCCTTTATAATGCTGCTCTGATCGCTTCCTTGCCTATCCTGGAACGTCATCCTCATTCCATGCCGGTAAACTATGTCCCCCCAGGAAGGGATGCCAGCATATCCTGGGGCAGCGCCGACCTGAAATTCAAAAACAACCGTCCCTTACCGATAACCATTCGTGCTACTATCCTGCAGGGCTATGTAGTTGTGACCTTGTTGGAGAAAAATGGGTAATTGTTAAATTTGCTTTAGAAAAAGGTATATCCAGCAAAAAAAGGTGCAGACTATAGAACAGTGCTTTGATATAGAAAGGTTACCACGATGTTACATACAATACATTTTATCCGGGGAATCAATTACTGGCCCGCCCATAAAGCCATGTACTGGTGGAAGGCCTTTGAACGCCAGGAAGCGGAAACTGATTTTAAGCAGCTGGCCAGAGATGGTTTTGAATGGGTCCGGATTTTTCTTCTGTGGGAAGATTTTCAACCTATGCCCGAGCAAATTGACGCTATAAATTTAAATCATTTAAGCTGGCTGGCAGATATGGCTCATAAGCAAAACCTGAAGCTGATGCCAACTTTTTTCTGCGGTCATATGAGCGGAATCAACTGGCTGCCTGCCTGGGCGGTTGATCCTGCTGCTGAGCATGGGCGCTTTCTTATTTGCAATCAGCACGGACTGCAGCCGGGAATGGCCAAAAATTTCTACGTTAACCATGAGGTTCAGGAAGCTCAATCTTACCAGATTGAGAAGGTATGTTCTGCCCTCCAGGGCCATCCTGCCATTATTGCTTATGATCTGGGCAATGAAAATTCCAATGTAGCCATAGCTCCCCATCCAGAAAATACAAAGCGCTGGTTACAGCAGATGAGCCAGACTATTAAAAAATACAGCGGCAATTGTGCAGTAACCCTGGGCATGCATGCCGAAGATCTGGAAGAAGATCGCAAGATTAGACCCCAAGATGTAGCCCCTTATGTGGATTTTATGTCCATGCATGCCTACCCTTTTTACCTGGATTGGGTAGAGGATCCACTGGATCCAAAACTGGTACCTTTCCTGGGGGAACTCACCTGGCAGCTGGCACAAAAGCCAGTTTTGCTTCAGGAATTTGGCGCCCCTACCATCACCCCCCCTATTCGTCTCCAGGAGCATGCAAGTAGATGGATCGGCTGGTCTAAAAACGAAGTGCAGCGCTATTATCAGCAGCTTATCCCCACCCTGAAGAGAAAAGGTATGTTGGGATTTATGGCCTGGTGTTATGCAGATTATCATCCTTCCCTGTGGGGTCTGCCACCACTGGATAAGAATATCCACGAAAGGTTTTTTGGACTATATCAGTATGATGGCCGCTCGAAAAAGATTCTCAATCAGCTGCCCGAAGACGATTATAGCAGCCAGGGTTCACCCCAGCATTTCTGGGACCATATCGATGTGGCTGCCCTGTATCGTTCTCCCCGCAAGCACCTTAAAACATGGTTTGAACTGTATAGTAAACAGGATTGAAATCATGAAATAACAGGAGGTGAAAGATGAGATGAAAATTGCACTTTTAGCACCGATTGCCTGGCGTACCCCACCCCGACACTATGGTCCCTGGGAAAGCATTGTTTCCCTGCTGACCGAAGGCCTAGTAGAAAAAGGGCTGGACGTCACCCTGTTTGCCACGGCCGACTCAATCAGCCGTGCCCGACTGGAAGCAATCTGCCCCCGCCCCTATGAAGAAGACAAACAGATGGATGCCAAAGTATGGGAATGTCTCCATATAGCGCATCTGTTTGAACAGGCTGATGCCTTTGATTTGATTCATAATCACTACGATTTTTTGCCCCTGAGTTACAGCCGTTTGGTATCTACCCCGCTCTTAACCACCATTCACGGTTTTTCCTCAGAGCAAATACTACCCGTATACCGTAAATATAACAGCTCCAGTGATTATGTATCCATCAGCTATGCCGATCGCAGTCCAGAGCTTGATTATATAGCCAACGTTTACCATGGTATTGATCTTAACCAGTTTACCTATCAGGAAGAAGCAGATGATTATCTGCTGTTTTTTGGCCGCATTCATCCTGATAAGGGAACACGGGAAGCGATTCAAATCGCTCAGCAGTGCAAACGAAGATTGATCATAGCCGGAATTATTCAGGACCAATCCTACTATGAAAAACAAATTCGGCCCCACATAGATGAAACCGAAATCATCTACTATGGCCCGGCCGGTCCGGATGAACGCAACCGGCTGCTGGGTGGAGCCCTGGCCCTATTACATCCTATTTCCTTTGCGGAACCATTTGGTTTAAGTGTAATAGAAGCCATGGCCTGTGGGACTCCTGTCATTGCTTTCCGTAAGGGCTCCATGCCTGAAGTTATTGCCGAGGGTCGCAGCGGATACCTGGTACAAAATGTAGGCGAAGCGGTGGAAGCCGTCCAGGATATATCCAGAATTCAGCGCTGGCAATGCCGGCGGTGGGTAGAAGAAAATTTCTCTTCTAATCGGATGGTAGCCGATTACATAGCTGTCTATCAGAAAATAATATAGGCGGACTAATCGTCCGCCACCACAATGAAATTATTCCGTTAAGAAAAAGACTGAGTAGGTGCCTGCTCCGACATGAGAACCTATGGCGGCACCAATTTCCGATATGACAAAATTACTGCAACCAAATTTTCTTTCAATCATGCTCTTGATTTCCAGAGCTCCTTCCAGATCATTGGAGTGGTTAATCCCTATCAATTGATCTTTCAGATCATCTGCTCCCCGCTCTGCCATAATTTCCAGCATACGCTTACGTGCTTTCTTCATTCCGTGTGCCTTTTCCAGCGGTACGATGTTTCCATCCACAAAATGCAGAATCAGTTTTATGTTTAGCAGATTGCCAAAAGTTGCTGCTGTGGCGCTTACCCTGCCGCCTCTTTTTAGCATATCGAAGTGACCGACGATAAAAATATGCTGAATACGTCTTATATTATCCTCAATTTCAGCGATTACTTCGGCTTTACTCTTCCCCGCCTCTACCGCCTTGGCTGCCCTTAATACTGTCAGCGCATAACCAACAGAAGCACTTTTAGAATCAATGACTGTGATACGGTCAGGATCTACTGCATCTCTGGCCAGACAAGCTGATTGATAGGTACCACTTAAACCTGAAGAAAAGGCAATATATATAATATCATCGTCAGTTTCCTGAATCACCTTCTCAAATTCTGTTTGAAATTCACCTGGTGGAATCTGTGCCGTAGTAGGCATTACACCCGGTTCTTCCAACAGCTTGTAAAATTCTGATGGTGAAATTGTCAGACGATCACGATATGTTTTCCCTTTAATCGTTACTGGCATGTAAAACAATTTAATATCGTGTTGTTCTAAAACATCTTCATCAAGATCACAAGCGTTATCGGCATAAATTCTGATCTTTCCCACGAATATCCCTCCCATCAAGCAATAACTATGTAGAATAAGGAAAAAAATGAGTTTACAGTATACAATATATTTGCATTGTACTATGTATTGACCGACAAATACAAGTTATACTGCCATTCATTTTACTGCATCCCCTCTCCTATAAATATCTATTGCTATACGCATAAATTCATGCGTATCCTTTTCCCCCTGATGAAGATCTTTAGAACCTTCCTCTCTAGCTGCCCGATACTGATTATCCATGTTTTTCTACCCTATTCCTCTCTTTACCGCATGAAGTAAAGAAAATCATGATAAAAACATCAATCTTGTCATGAACTCTGGCATCCTTTAGACTAAGGTAGTAGCTCAGGCAGCTATTTTTTATGCAAGCATGTCAGAAACAAGATACACTAGGACTTCCATCTATGCTACTGCTGGTTAATAAAAGCAGCCTGCCCGGATATATAGACTTTATTACGATATAGAGGTGAAAATCATGGTCTATGGACAAAAAGTTTTTGGGAAAATAGATGCACATACGCTGCTGGATGAATACGGTAGCCCCCTGTATGTATACGATGAAAGCATACTGCGCCAGCGTTGCCGAGAAATGAAAAACCTGATCTCTTATCAGGATTTCAAAGTCAGCTATTCAGCCAAAGCCAACACCAACGTTGAACTGCTACGTATTATTCGTGATGAAGGACTGGATGTAGATGCTATGTCTCCCGGAGAGATGTACCTGGAAATGAAAGCCGGCTTTACCCCAGATCGCATCATGTTTGTGGGTAATAATGTTCCCGCAGAAGAAATGCAGTACGCCATCGATAGAGGTATTTACATCAGTGTGGATTCCCTATCGCAATTAGAAACACTGGGACGTATTCATCCTGGTAGTAACGTATGCCTGCGTATCAACCCTGGTATTGGTGCCGGACATCATGAAAAGGTTATCACCGCAGGAAAGAAAACCAAATTCGGTATTGCTATCGATGATCTTAAAGAGGCACGAAATATAGCCAGACACTATAACATGACCATTACCGGTCTTAATCATCATATTGGCTCTCTTTTCTTAGAGGGTGATGAATATCTGGCTGCAGCAGAAGAATTATTGGGCATTGCAGCTACCTTTCCTACGGTGGAAATGGTAGATTTCGGCGGAGGCTTTGGCATACCCTATCGACACCAGGTGGAAAAACGTCTGGATCTAATCCGGCTTGGCCAGCAGCTTGAGGCTCTGATTAAGGAGTGGGTAGCTGTTCATCGTCCTGTACAGATACGCATTGAACCCGGCCGCTATATAGTAGCTGAGTCAGGGGTGCTGCTGGGGAGGATAACCGCCATAAAAGAAAACTATGGTAACCATTTCATTGGCTGTGACATCGGTTTCAATACCTTGATCAGACCAGTTATGTATGATAGCTATCATGAAATAACCGTCATCCCAGCTGAACCACGCACCTATAAAGAATACCAGCAGCCAGCTTTTCTAGCTGGTCCTATCTGTGAAAGCGGTGATATACTCGCACACGGACGCCCCTTACCGGTATGCCAGGAAGGAGATGCCATCATGATTCATGATACCGGTGCCTATGGATATGCCATGGCCAGCAACTACAACTCCCGTCTCCTTCCAGCTGAAGTCCTGATCAGCCAGGATAGAAACATCAGGCTTATCCGCCCTGCCCAGACTTTAGAAGATCTATGGCCGTAAACCACCAATAGCTTCTGCTGCAACCGTTTACTGATAAAGTCTTCGTTATATAGTAAAATTATATATGTGCATAGGAAATAATCTAATATGAAGGAGGGGTTTTGGATGGAATATCCTGCCTACACAACCATCAAGGTAGAAATGTTAGAATCACAAATCATGCTGCTGGCTCTGAATCGCCCCCAGCAACTTAACGCTTTAAACCATAAAATGGTGGAAGAATTGAGTGATTTATGGGCCCGTCTGCGGCATGATCTTTCCGTACGGGTGGTGCTGTTAAAAGGCGAAGGAGAAAAGGGCTTCTGTGGCGGTATAGATGTTAAAGAAGGTTTGCTGGAGGAAGAAATGAATGCCCCTGGATTTTATGATTTTCAATCCCGTCTGGGTGAACTGCAATTGGCTATGCGCCAGATACCCCAGCCTATCATAGCTATGGTCCATGGTGCCGCGGCCGGAGCGGGATTTAGTTTTACTATGGCTTCAGATATTCGTGTCATCTCGAAAGATGCACGCTTTTCTGCCTTCTATATCAATGTCGGCCTAGGAGGAGCAGATATGAGCTGCAGCTATTTCCTGCCACGTCTGATCGGAACAGGACGGGCCTATGAGTATATGCTGACCGGTAATTTTATGTCGGCCCAGGAAGCCATGGATCTTGGCTTCGCTTCCCGCTGTGTAGAACGAGAAGAACTCTTACCTACAGCACTGGAGCTGGCACGAACCATCGCCGCAAAAGATCCACTGGCTGTACGCCTTACCAAAGAAGCCATCAACCATAATCTTGACTGTGCAGGGTTGGAAGCCGCCTTGAAAATGGAAGACCGCAATCAATCCTTATTGATCATGCATAACATGCAATCAGGACGGCTAAAACCGTTTGCCTGAACCACAAAAGGAGGTTTCGACCTCCTTTTTATGCTGTCAACATTTCTTTACACCACTTCTATTTCACTCCATTTTATTCGTGATATTTATACATCAGAAGCGAAATTATCACTATTTTAAATAAATTATATCTATGCAAGTTTTTTATCTGTCAATGTAGTATTATACTGTTAAGCAATCATTTTTTATAATATTGGCGGTAGTAATTTTTTGTCAACTTTTCTTGTCATGATTGCTATTTTATTATAATAATCACTAAAGGGGACGTATAAATGTCAGAAATGATGGACCGTTTCCGTGAAGAGGTTTACACTGTACCACAGATGTTCTTTAACAGCGCCAGAAATTTTCCCGAACGACCTGCTTTGAAGTTTTATGAGGATGACGAATGGCAGGTTATGACCTGGGCAGAATTTGAACAAGCTGTTCGCCTAGTGGGCAACGGCCTTCTAGCTCTGGGACTGGAAAAAGGTAATTGCGTAGCTCTTATGGCACATACCAGTCACCGCTGGGCATGGGCGGATATGGCTATTCAAGCTGTCGGAGGAATTACGGTTTGTATTTATCCCAGTTTAACTTCTAAGGAAACCATTTATATCGGAAATAACGCACAGCCTTATCTCTTTATTACCGGGGACCCGGCTACAGCTGAACGTATTTATTCCATTAAAAATGAATTAAAAGGCTTGAAGGCCGTTATCTGTCTGGAAAAGGGCTTTGAAGGCAACGGCGAAGACCTGTTAAGTATGGATTATGTGATGGAACTGGGACGTGATTATGAGGCTAAAAACCCCGATCATTTTGATAAACGCTATCAGGAACTTACCGGAGACGATGGATGTACCGTCATCTATACCTCTGGAACAACCGGAGCCTTAAAAGGGGTTTTTTACACCCAGCGCGAATTAATATTGGGCCTGGAACAATCGATACGTTATTGCGAGATGGGGGGCTACCCCCTGACCTATGAAGGTGTCTCCCTTAATGTACTGCCCCTGTCGCATGTTTGGGAACGGGTTGATTCCTATATGGGCCAATTGGTCTCAGGCGGCTGTATGGGCTTTGCCCGCAGCCCTCAAACCTTGATTGAAGACCTTCAGGTGATCAAGCCCACCTGGCTGTTGCTGGTTCCCAGACTGTGGAGCCGTGTTTACACGGGTATTGAAAGAACATTTTGTGCAACGGAAGAAGGCAAAAAAGCCTTTGAGTGGGCCATCGACGTAGGATTAAAGAGTATTGATTATTACACTGATGAACGCGGCGGGTTAAACCTCCTGCCCCTGCACAATCTAACCTGGCCAGAGGGCTT
>DUSB01000215.1 GCA_012840625.1 Syntrophomonadaceae bacterium | reverse complement strand
CATCCATATGACCACATCCGCTCAAAAATATGGCTAAGAGGCAGTATTGCCAGCGACACATGTTCAGGACCGGCATGGGTAAATCTCATACTCGCCGGATACATCCCGCTCATAAAAGTTCTGTGAGTATGAATAGCACCTTTAGGAGCACCTGTCGTCCCTGAAGTATAGATCAAGGTCAATTCGTCATCAGGATCGACATCGTTCAGTCGTTTTTCCAACTGAGCATCCTGCTTTGAAGCGCGCCCCATGTTAAGAAGATCATCAAAATACATACTGTCATCACCCTCGATTTTGATGTCACGATCAAAGGCAATGATCTTTTTCAAGTAAACATTATCAGCTATAACTGTCTTGGCACGATTGTACTGTTCCTGGTTACCGACAAAAATTATTTTGATTTCTGCGTCATTGACAATATATTCTGTCTCCTTAGCTGAGTTAGTAGCATAGATCGGTACCGATACAGAGCGAATAGCAAGGATTCCCAGGTCAGCTATTGCCCATTCCGGACGATTGTCCGAAAATATTGCCGCCATATCACCTGGTTGTAATATGTCCATTTCAAGGAGTGCCTTCCCGACCGCGCGTATCTGCTCGCCAAAGTCCTGCCACTTCATAGAAACCCATTGGTCCTTAACCTGATATGTGAGGATGTCATAATTAGCAAATTTCTTCGAATTCTGCAGCATCATATACGCGATAGTTTTGTTCTCTTTGAGATAATCCTCGAAATTTTTTTCCCAGTCTATACGGGATGCTGGTGTCGCTTTCGACATATGAATTCCTCCCTCTCCACAAAATGATAACAACGTAATTTTCCATAATGTTTTGTAATATTTTATCACAAATAGTAAACTTGTGATTATTTATATTCCGTGATAATCTTCGAATTTCGCCTTATAATTGATTTATCTTTGATTTTTTGTCATTTTTGACATAAATCTCTTTTTTACCTGGGCATAGTATAATTTATTAGCTTGAAAACAAAGAAATACGGTAATTTACCTAATGTTTTCCCAGCAACTGTCCCGGGATCATGAAAGATATGGGAATTAACCAGAATAAAGAATACTAAATCTTTTGATATGCCTGATAAATACCCTGAAATAGTCTTCATTTGCATGTCGCAGGGTGATAAAGTAGTGTGATTATTATGGCGAGGGGTTATTACTTCATGCGTTCTTGTGATGTGATAATCGGGTGGGCGGCTACTCGATTCAGCCGAGTTTTCCTGGCCTCAATTCCCATCCCGTTGCTGCGTCTGGTTATCTCTCGGATTCTTTCCTTGAAGTTTCGGATGCTCTAAAGACTTAACTTAAGTGCCTGGTACCTAGATGAAGGAATCCTGTCGATAAATAGCGAATTGTCTGGCTATACCTTTACGTGGGTATATAAATATAGTAGCAGTAACAGTAATAGTCGCTGCCAGATAAAGGAGAAAGCAAAGATGCGGTTAAAAGATAAAGTAGCCATCATAACAGGATCGGGTCAGGGTATTGGAGAAGCAATCGCTCGTCGCTTCAGCGCTGAAGGAGCAAAAGTAGTCATCGATGATATCGTGCAGGAAAGAATTGACCGGGTAACAGAAGATCTTAAGGCTGAGGGAGTAGATGTACTTGGGGTTAATGCCGATGTCTCCAACTACTCACAGGTACATATGCTGATCCAAAAAACCGTGAAAGCCTTTGGAACGGTTGATATTCTGGTTAATAATGCAGGTATCATTCGCGACGCCACGATCATGAAGATGAGTGAAGAATACTGGGATGAGGTTATCGATGTCAATCTGAAAGGCGCCTATAATTGCATTCATCACGTAGGCCCGGTGATGAAAAAAAATCAATACGGCAAGATCATCAGCATTTCTTCGGCGGTGCGTTTTGGCAATATCGGTCAGGCCAATTACTCAGCATCTAAAGCGGGACTGGTTGGCCTAACCCGGACTACGGCCCTTGAGTATGGGCGGTATGGCATTAATGTAAATGCCATTGCCCCCGGTTACATTGAAACCAAAATGATCGCCAATATTCCCCCCAAGATTCGAGAAATGGCTATATCAACTATCCCTTTACATCGTACCGGTCAGGTGGTGGATATAAGCAATCTCTGTCTGTTCCTGGCCAGTGACGAATCATCTTATATCACCGGTCAGGTCATTCAGTGTGATGGTGGTTTGAAAATGCCCTAGTTTTAACAGCGTGAAAACTTCTTTTTACTTCCCTTTCCAGGAAACCCCATAGCCATGTGCCTGTTTAATTAGGTGCATGGCTATTTCATTTTCCAGCAATCTCCTTCAATAACTTAACAACTTAAGTGCCTGGCACCAAGTAGTATTTATCATCCTCACACACCACTTTTCCCAACCTCTCCAGACGCTGCAGGTGCTTCCAGTCCATGATACACTCATGAAGGAAAAAGATGCTGCGGGGTTCAGGGAACTTACCATCAAAGCAAATGGCTTCTGCTGCGATTTCTTCAATGGTATGTTTGCCTGCCTTTAAAAGCTTTAATATTTTCTCTTCACGCAGGAATAGTTCATCTCTATATGCCGCCAATTTACTGGAGATATTTTTAGTAATTACGGCATTTCCATGACCGGCCACCAGAATATCCGGCTGCAGCTGAAGAAGTTTCTCAATAGAGAGGATGAAATCGTCAACATCACTATCAACCATGGCGTAAAAAGGTTTCATCTCTGGATGAATGTCAGCAGTAAAAATAAAGCCTTCTTTAGGGAATAAAAATCCGCAATGCCCTATGCTATGCCCCGGTAAATGCACAACTTCAAACTCAATTTTACCTGTGGATAGTACCTGCCCATCAGAGAGAATCCCATCCGCCGCTCTGGAATGATATTGTACTCCCTCAAGATAAAAAGGCCGAAGAGGGTTATCGGGAAAGTGATTAAAACCATAAGCATGGAGATAAGCCTCCCCAGATTCAACCCTTTCGTGTTCTTCTGGATGAAGGAGTACATGGGCCTCCGGGAAGGCATAATTCCGTGAACAATGGTCGCTATGACCATGGCTATTAATAATCATGTCGATTGTTTTACCTTTTAGATGAATTAACTCTTCTTCCGGTGGACTGGAATCGACTAAACAGTTCACCTCATCTTCTATTAAAAGGCAGTTACAATACGGCAAGGTGTATTTGCCATTTGTCAGCAATTTAATGTTTCTAAACAGCTGCTCCACAAACCCTATCCCCCTAGCTTATCATCGCCCTATAAGTATCTGTTAATGGCATGATGCCATCACCCTCATTGCAATTGGCT
>DUSB01000214.1 GCA_012840625.1 Syntrophomonadaceae bacterium | reverse complement strand
CAAGATAAAATAAATCAAAAAACAATTAGATGAGATTGGTCACGGTCTCTGAATATAGTAATCATAGAGATCAAAACGAGGAGGTGAAGCAAGTGGAAAAATTTAAAGTTGTGTGGATTGGCAGCCCCAATTACACCCCGGGAAGAGCAGGTCGCAAGCCCATTGCTATTGTCAACCATATTACCGCAGGTCTAAATCCAGGGGCATTACAGTGGTTGCAAAATCCCAAGGCCAGAGTCAGTGTTCATTATCTGGTAAGCAAAAAAGGGGAAATATTTCAGCTGGTCAAAGAAGAAGATACTGCCTGGGCCAATGGTGCAGTCAATCAGCCTCATTGGCCCCTCTATGATGGGAGCAATCCCAACTATTATACGCTAAGTATAGAACATGAAGCTTTGGCGGGGGAAGGGTTAACTGATCGTCAATATCAGGCTAGTTTATGGCTGCACCAGCAGCTTATTAACCGCTGGGGCATCCCCATTCATGCTGATTTCATTATAGGGCATTACCGTATTGATTCAGTAAACAGAAAAAATTGCCCGGGATTGAACTTTCCCTGGGATAGCTTATTTGCCGATCTGAGGAAGACGGGGGAAAACATTCCCGCCTGGAAACAGGATATTATGACCAGAGCCCGGCAGGCAGGGCTTATTACCGGTCAACATCATCCCGATGAAAGGGCTGATAAGTGGTTTGTTCTGGAAGTGGCTCTGCGGGTACAAAAAATAAAATAACCAGGTTGAGTCTGATGATTGGTCAGGATTGCGTGCTATTATCAGTAGAAGGACCATAATAGTAGAGAAAGGGCGAAGATTACTGTGCTTGTGCTGGGTTTATTATTCCGATCAAAACAGTTTCGTCATTGTTAAAACCATATCGAATGAATATAGCCTTCAACCTGGCTACTACTATTATAATGGCAATAATTAGGTTTTTCAATATAATTGTCGCAAAATAATATAAAAAATTGATAAATAATATAGAAAACACAAAAAAGAAGGATAATCTACAGGAAATAGAACAATACCAGGGCAAAATAACCAAATTTTTACAATGATTTTATTATAATTGGTGATAGAGATGCTATAAAAAAAGACTTATATGCAATAAATATCTCTTATTGAAATAATCATTACAGTGTATTACAATAATAGCAAAGGAAGTAAATGGCTAATAATTATCTTGTTACTGATTTACGATGGGGAGGGATGTTCATGGATATTTCGATTTTTGATACTTTAGAACAGGAGATTCATACTATCCCGCAGCTATTATACAACAACCGGGAACATGCGGGAGAACAAATGGCTAACCTTTTCCAGGAAGATGGCACTGTCTATAAAATATCCTACGATGAAATGCTGCAACGGGTGGAATGTATAGCTATTGGGCTTCTCAAACTGAATATCATGAAGGGTGATCGAATTGCTTTTATTGGTACCCCATCAGCACGCATGCTCTGGGTTGATCTGGGCGTTATGTGCACGGGTGCGATCAGTATACCTTTGCAAAATGAAGAATATACGGTAGATCTCAGGGAGTTAGCGCGCCATGCTAACCTTAAGGCGGTTGTGGTGGACAGAGCCGAGCAGGTTGAATTCGTCAAGCAGATATCGATTCCCCATCTCCAGTACATTATCTGTCTTGAACGTGGATATCGCGGCGATGGATTTCATACCTTTGGTGCCGGGGAACTCTACTATATGGGAAAAATCTCCTATGAAACCTTAATGCCAGCGTTGCAAGAACGTATAGATAGTATCGACGGAGTAGACCCGGCGATATTGTTTTATCCTCCTAAATGGGATGGGCGTTCTAAACCTGCTTTGTATACACATAAGTTTGTGCTCAGTACCTGTTCGAAAGCGATGCGTTATCTGTACAATCTGGGAGAGTCTTTGGGCAACCATGAGCTTTTCAATGTTAGTACCGCACCGATGGAACATTTTCTTGGCGGAATGCAGGCCTATCTCTGGCCGCTCATTGTCACAGGCTGCTTGGATTTTGTAACTGCCGCTAAAGATAAAAAGACATACCAGGTGTATTCGAATTAGCCCTTTAGTGCTGGAGCCCCTTAACGGGGGCTCTTTTTTGTGAACATAAAAAAGCCTGCCGTATAATGAGGCAGGCAAGAAATAAAGGGGGTGCGTACTATTATTTTATCTAGATCTTCTCTGGTATTGATCCAGGAAGGTGCTACCTTTTTATAAGTAATAAGAGCTTGGCGGAATCATTATGCCCTGAGGGTGATTCTGCCTTATTTATACATATTATCAATTTGTTCAGCAAAGTTTTTTATTATATTACGGTGTTTGAGCTTCAGGGTCGGAGTAACCTCTCCCATGGGCTCTACAAAGCGTCTGTTAACCAGGGAAAATTTTTTAATTGTTTCGTAGTTTTCCAATCCTTCATTAACTTTGTCTATATCTGCTTGTACCTGTTCAATTAATTCGGGACGGGAGATAAAATCTTCTCCGACTTTGATGCAGATACGGTCGGCACCTTCACCGAAGTACACCACTTCATCTTTATTGTAAGGGATATTATTTTCATCAAAATATTTAATAAAATATTCGAAGTTGGGTACAACCAGGGCGCTTACATATTTTTTTTCATCAGCAATGGCACAAATCTGTTCGATACAGCTGGAAGTGGAAAAAGCATCTTCAATTTTGGCCCGGGGAACGTTTTTGCCGGTATCCAGAACCATAATTCCTTTGATGCGATCAACAATTCTAGCATAGCCATCTTCATCGATTTCCACTACATCACCGGTACGGAAAAATCCATCTTCAGTAAAGGCTTGGGCGGTTTCTTCCGGGTTATTCCAGTATTCTTTAAACAGCTGTTCGCCTCTAACCAACCATTCGCCTTGCTCGCTGATTTTGCCCTCGTTAATTTCACGTAATGGGCCAATGGATCCTGGCTTTATGGCGCCCAGGCGATTCAAATTAATGGCATTCATGGTTTCGGTACTGCCATAGCCCTCAATGATGCGGATGCCCATGGCCATAAAGGCTTTACAAAGATCAGGTGGCAGACTGGCGGAAGCTGACCAGGAGTTGCGATAGCGACCGCCCAGCAGCATGCGTACTTTACTAAACACGTTTTCTTCTGCCCATTGATATTCCTGGCGCAGGTCCTCGGGAAGATCAGCGGCAATATCAATGCCTTCACGCATGTCTACATGACCCTGCTCATCCATGCGTGCTTCCGTTACCCTCTGACCAATATCCATGGCGCGATCAAATGCGGCGGCACTTTCCGGGGTTTGAGCAGCTGCCTGCCTGAGAGCCAAGTAGATACGCTCAAAAATTCGGGGTACCGAACAGAAGACAGTGGGGCGGAAAATTTGAAAGTCAGTCATAATGGTGGAAGGTTTTTCGGCATAGGCAATTTTTATCCCTACTTCAAAAGCGATCCACTGGGCACATTGACGTTCAAAGGAGTGTGAAAGCGGTAAAAAGGAGAGAATGGTATCATCGTTGGTATATTCCATACCATCTTCAACGAATGAACGCAGGCATAAGGCATTAGCAGCAGCGATGCTCTGGTGAGTATGAACGACTCCTTTAGGTTCCCCGGTGGTTCCCGAGGTATAAATAATAGTGGCTGGATCCCATAGTTCAATGGAACGCCAGCGTTTTTCATAGGCATAAGGATTCTTTACCTGATATTTTTTACCGTTTTCACGCACGGTCGATAAAAGCACGAAGAGATCTGATTCTGGTAAGGCACAATCTTCCATTACAATGACTTTTTCCAGCCCGGGAAGACCGCTGATACCTTCCTGTACTTTATTAACCCCCTCTAAATCACGGACAAAGAGAAATTTTGAGCCGGAGTCATTAATAATGTAAGACATTTCATTAACTGAAAAGGTGGGGAAAATGGTTACTGTAATGGCGCCCGTCGCTAATATAGCATAATCGGCCCATAACCATTGGGGGCAGTTGGTAGCCATTACCGAAACCCGATCACCTTTTTCTAAACCGAGTTCCATTAGGCCTGCTGCCAAGTCTTTTACAATCATATAAACTTGGCCATAGGTATTGGAAGCGGTGGTATCAGGTCCTGTTTTCCAGCACTGACATGTCAAATCGGCATGTTTTATTGCGGATGCGTGAAACATTTGTGGTAATGTTTCATAGCTGAGATGTGCTCTGCTGTTTACATTTCCATACATAAAAAAACCTCCCTTATATTACTCAATCCGTGCTGTGACACCTAGCAGGGAGGACCCAAACCGACTGGTCGGTTTACAACTGTAAAAATTAATGACCTCTGGTTGAGGCCCTGATCGATAATTATTATTTGGAGTGTTGAGTATATGTAATAATATCAATTTTTATAATACCAAAGGGAATAACACAAGTCAACGTAATATTTACTACAATAAATATTTATTGTAGTAGCTATTTACTGAAGCCGCATGCCTGAGCTGGACAGAAATGCTGTAAGAAGAATACAATGTAATTGCTTGAGTATAAGTGTTTTAATGGCTGGGTCTATGAAGCGTACAAGGGGAGCCATGATTGAATCTGCATATTAAGTTTTTAAAGGAATCTATTTGTAAATAATAAAAGAATGGAGTGGGAGCAATGGCAGAAGTCTCAGATATCCAGACGAGAATACAGGAGGCGGCTCGGATTATAATTGCCCGGTATGGAGTCAATAATGCTACCATCCAGGCTATTGTAGAGGAAGCGGGCACTTCCAAGGGGGCCCTTTATCATTATTATAGGAGTAAAAATGAAGTTTTATATGATGTGATGGATGCTTCATTAAAAGAAAGTACACGGGTAGCCCAAAAAATGCATGCAGGAGCCCGGCCTGATGAAGTGCTGCATTATATTACCAGCGGGCTGGATGAGCGTTTTGACAAAGTGGATGAAAACCGTTTGCAGTTTTATTTAGCCCATGAAGCGATGCTTGGCAATAAAGAGCTTAAGAGCAAATTTGCCCGTAAATATGACGAATGGATTGGGCGTGTAGAGGAGATGCTGCTGGGTATCTACGGGGTTCCGGAAACCAGTTTGAATCGTGCGATAGCAGCTGCAGCTATTGCCACGGTTGACGGAATGGTCATGCAGGATCTTTTGGGAGTTGGCATTATCAGTAAAGAAGAAGCGTTAAAGGTATGGGAAATAATTCTTTATAAGGTTTTACCATTCATACTGGAAGATATTCATAAGCAGGAATTAATGGATGGAAAGACGAAAGACAGATAGGATTGTTTGATCTTTGATACCGTATTTACATATCGTAATCGTTAGTATTTTATCTTTTTACATGGAGGTAAATCATGCGAAATCGTCTACTAGCTGTACTGTGCGCTTTTCTAATAGTCTCCTGTCTGGGTGGGCTTTTTACGAGCAAAGATGTTCAGGCAGCACCCGAAAAGGTAACAGGTAAAGCCATTATCATAGTGGTTGATAAAATGACAATTGATGATATTAGTAAGGAAGAAACTCCGGCCATGATCAAGCTGATCCAGGATGGTTCGATTGGTCTGGCCAGTAATCGTACTTTGCGGGGCAAGAACAGCCTGGATAGCTACTTAACCATGGCTTATGGAAATCTGGCCCGAGCCTATAAAAATGAAATTATGGCCTACAATACAGATGAAATGGTTCCTGGTAGGGAGCAGGAAGCCGGGAAGCTTTATTATTATTTGACCGGACATGAAGCTCCGGAGAATGGCTGTGTGCTGGTGAATCTACCGGAAATTGCTCTAGGTATTGAAGACGAAAATGTAACCACCCAGCCAGGGGCTCTGGCCTCTATCCTGACCGAGCATGGGTATAAGGTGAGTGTGCTTGGTAATGGTGACCTGCATGGTGAACAGGCACGGTATTCGGTAGCCTTTGCTATGGATCATCGCGGACAGGTTGTTCTTGGTGATGTGGGAAAAAACACTATTGAACAGGAAACGGAATCCTTCCTGGGATCAGCCACTAATTATGAGTATATTAAAACTAAATTTGCCGCTTATCTTAAAGAATCCGATATGGTGGTGGTGGATCTTACTGATCTACAGCGGCTGGATAAAGCGGATCAGGCTTTTCCCGAGCAGATAGAGCAGACCAGACATATGTATCTGCGTAAAATTGATGATTTTATCCATTTTGCCAGTCTGGAGATGGATCCTACCCGTGATTTGCTTTATATTGTTAGTCCTTCTGCCTCCCAGGAACAGGTAGACCAGAAGAATACTTTTACCCCGGTTATTGCATATGGCAAGGGTTATAAAAGTGGTGGTTTGACTTCTGGTGCTACGCGCCGGGATTATATGATTGCCAACACAGATATAGCTCCCGGAATCCTGAATTTTTTTGGTCTTAAAGAACCAACCGGGGTTATGATTGGACAGGCACCTTATACGATGGCAGCGCATGGGGATGAGGATGCCCTGACTGCAGTAGCCGACCTTAATATGAAGGCGGGTCAGACGAACCGTCTACGTGTTCCCCTGATCACCGGATATGTAGTCGGAATTATTATTTTGATCCTTTTAACCCTGCTGGGCATTTTTCTGGCACCTAAGAATTCTCCTTTTTATAAAATAACTATGCTAGCGCTGGCTATTGTACCACTGGTGTTTCTTTTCCTGGGCAAAATGAATTTTAAAGCCGAATGGATGTATATCATGGTGGCTATTTTAGCTGTACTGATATTAACAGCTATTGTATGGCGTTTTTCGTCACAGGATGCAATGAAAGCTATTGTTATCACCGCCCTGGTTACGGTGATGCTGCTTGATTTTGATGTTCTGACCGGTAGCACCATGATACAATCTTCGGTTCTGGGCTACGATCCGATGGCCGGTGCCCGGTATTATGGAATTGGTAATGAATATCTGGGGGTATTAATCGGAGGTAGCATCATAGCTATGGCAGGAATTTACCAGTATTATAAAAAAAGATGGTTGCTGCTGCCGATTGCCCTGTTTTTTGTTTTTCAATGCTACCTGATCGCTGCGCCTTCACTGGGAGCTCAATCAGATGGAATCTTAACCGCACCGGCCGCTTTTTTAATCACCCTGCTTTTCCTGGCGGATATAAAAATGAAACCCCGTAATGTGATACTTATTTTACTAATTATTCTTTTGGCCATAGGTGGTGTAACCTTTATGGAGCTGCAGAGGCCAGCTGAAGAACAAACCCATATTGGGCGAGCTGCACAGCAGATTATTGATGGCGGTGCTGAGCAGGGGCTGATTATTGCTTTGCGTAAAGCCTCTATGAATATTAAACTGATTAAATATACTATCTGGAGCAGGGTTTTTATAGCTATTTTACTGGTTATTACCATTCTGGTGTACCGCCCGGTGGGAGCCTTGAAGGAATTGCTTAACCGGGTACCCTATATTATGAAGGGTATGGCAGGAATCGTAGTGGGAGCTATTATCGCCCTGCTTATTAATGATTCTGGCATTGTAGCTGCTTCGACCACCAGCATCTATCTTATTGTACCGCTGTTGCTGTTAATGTTGGATTTACAGCATGGGGAATTAGAAGCTGATAAACATAGTGAATCATTAAGTGGGGGGGGTGTTAATGGATGAATGTTGTAGCTGTAAACGGTGGTCCGCGTAAGGGTAAGATTTCTAAAACCGCTACCATGCTGGAGGCTTTACTGGATGGCTGTCGTCATGCGGGAGCAAATACTGAAGTCATTAACCTGCGAGAAAAAGAAGTCAGGGCCTGTAATGGGTGTTATACCTGCTGGACGAAAACCCCGGGTAAGTGTGTGCAGGATGACGATATGAAGGAAATTTTAGAAAAATATCGCCGAGCTGATCTTCATATTCTGGCTACTCCGCTTTATTTTTGGGGTCCGACTGCATTAATGAAGAATTTTATTGACCGCAGCATGCCACTCAGTCACCCCTTTTTTCTAGAAAAAGATGGTCTGCTGACTCATCCACCCCGGGATTATACCCCTGCGCCCAAGGTGATTCTTTCAGTGTGTGGCTTCCCAGAATTGGACCATTTTGAACCTCTTTCCCATTGGTTTCATTTTATGGCCGGAAGGGGATTGGGTAGCATTGTGGCTGAGATTTATCGCCCTGCGTCTGAATTTTTACCCGCTCCGCCATTCCGTCAGCAGTACGAGGAAATTTTAGCTGCCACCCGTCAGGCTGGGATTGAGCTGATTACCAGGGGAAAGGTTACCAAGGAGACGCTGGCAGTTATTCAGCAGGATTTAATGGATAAAGCTGCTTATATAAAGATGGGGAACGCCTATTTTCAGGGAGAAATTGATCGCTGGGAGGCTAAACGCGCATCGAAGTAGCGGGACCAGTTATTTCAAAAAGCTGCGACAATTTAGTCAGCAGCTTTTTGAACAATTCGCTGTTTAGTTTAGTTCTACTGAAACCCAGGGGGTAAAGGGGTTGGTACGTACCGCAAAGGAGTGCAGGTATGGGTAATAGGAAGAGAGATGCTGCATGTAGTCGGCCCATTGGTGTACCAGCAATTCATATAAGCGGCGTATATCAACCAGTAGATGATCATAGTCTGCCGGGGATAAATCAAGCAGATCTTTACGTGCGTCCAATTCATCCAGCAGGTGATAATTGGCCCAGAGAAGGTGGGAGAAGGTTTCGTGCTCAAAAAGATTAGTGTTTTCGAGCAAACGAAGGAGGTGGTCTTGTTTTTGCTTGAGAAAAGCATGCAATTCCTGGAAGGATGTTGGCTCCATATGCAGCTGATAATGCTGGGCATCTAATCGGCTAACGATAGCATCAAGGTATTCATGAAGATCCATTTCTTCCAGTTGCAGCTCCCGGGCAATTTTATCAGCACCTGGATCGTGACGGACGATGATACGCAGCAGATCGATGCCAATATTGCTGAAATAAGCTCCTATAACCATATTCATTTTTTTTAGGCGCACGGCTTTTTCCCGCTGTCCGAGAAGAGAATTTAATACAATAGTAACCAAATACACACTAATGGGCAGGAAAGCCAGTTCGGCCAGTAAATAACGGAAGATAAAATCGCTATCCCGAAAGATAGTAAAATGCAGAAAATATAACGCTGCTGATACAAGGATAAAAGAAAAACCAAGGGTAATAAACCAATTGGTACGTTTGCTCATGAGAATCCTCCTTTTGGAATAAAATCTATTTACCTAATCATATTATAGCAGCGTGCCGCTCAATAAATTATGTACTTTAAAAAAGGGAAAGTTTGATGACCGGAGGGGGTTTAGAAT
>DUSB01000213.1 GCA_012840625.1 Syntrophomonadaceae bacterium | reverse complement strand
CTCTACAATTACCAGTGTATGTTCAGCCAAGTTACCACCTTCTTTTCATTACTTAAACCTTTACATAATAATTACCTGGTAGGCAACGGATTATGCCCTTTAATTCCATGCGCATCAGCAATTCACTTAAGATACCCATGGATACAGTACTCTTAGCCACCAGCTCATCCAAATGGATCGGCTCATGACTCATACATTTTAGTACGTCCACCTCATTATTGTCCAGCTCGAACAAAGAGGGCTGTTCTGCAAATGAAGGCTTTACAGCGGTGAAATACTGCGGATACTCCTGTAAGATATCCCTATATTCGGTTACAAAAATAGCTCCATCTTTAAGCAACTGATTGGTGCCTTCACTGTTTTTGCTATCCAGCTGTCCAGGTATGGAAAATACCTCACGTCCCTGTTCCAGAGCAAAGTCAACTGTAATCAAAGCCCCGCTTTTTCGTCGAGCTTCAACCACCAGTACACCATAGCTTAAACCAGAGATAATACGATTCCGGGCCGGAAAATTGCCCGCTAGCGGAGGAGTCCCCGGAGCAAAGTCACTGATCACCAAACCTTTCTTGCGCAGAGTATGGTAAAGCTCATTATTTTCCGCCGGATAAATAATATCCAGGCCGCTCCCTAATACAGCAATGGTATCACCTGCTGCATCCAGAGCACCCCGGTGCGCCTGAGTATCAATACCTCTGGCCATACCTGATACCACAACCACACCCTGATCAGCCAGTTGACCGGCCAGGGTGTGAGCCTGCTTCTTACCATAATAGCTTGCAGCACGCGATCCAACCATCGCTAAACAGAACCTGCTGGCCAGATCTATGTTTCCATCATAATAAAATAAATATGGTGGGTCAAAAATTTCGGCCAGCATGGCCGGATAATCTGCCTCCTCAATCGTACATATTTTAATCTCTTTCCTCTCCAGTTCATCGAAATAAGCGGAAATATTTCCATGGCGATGTTCTAAAATGGACAAAACCGTCCGGTTAGGAAGACCCAGAGAGTACAAAGCCCTGCTGCTGGCCTTAAAGACAGGTTCAAATGCCCCCATTTTATCCTTAATCAGCCTTAACGACTGCTGCCCCACTTCGGGCATACTATGCAGATAAGCTAGATGCGCTCGCTCCCTTCTGTCCATTTACCATACCCCTTTTCACGCAAAAAATGATCTATATTCAGAATTCTAAAGCCTAATTTTACCATAATCTGTCTATAATGCCAGTATTAAAGGTGGGACGATTTTCTAAATGTATTTTTATTGACTACGGGCAAAATAAGATTAAGGAAGGCATAGCTCAAAAAACAAGGAGTGAGGTGATAAAATGTTTTCAGGACTAATAGATTATAAAAATTCCCTGAATAAAAAAATGAATCAAAATCAGATCGATCCTGGTACTTTCAGTATGTTTGAACCAGGCTGGTGGGCGCTGCATGCTGTGGCTATTACTGGCTTATATATGCTGGGGAACAGAAGGGGAAAGGCAGGAGGTAGCTGATGATAAGAAAAGTACCGCTTGATCTGGACGATATCCTGGATTTTGATGTCTATCAAAATGCCTTCATGCCTGTTGGTGATGATAAGCAGGTAGATATTGAAAGACTCATCCGCCAGAAACGCATTCATAAAAACCTATAAAGAAAGCTTCGCAGTTAACGGATAGGATCTTCTTATCTAGTTAACTGCATTTTTTAGTCTTTATTCTACCCGGCAGCAGCAGAGAACACTTTTTCCATAGATATCATGCACAACTACTGCTACCTGATGGCTGTTTTCTATAGGGATTTGTATCTTTAATGGCAGTGGTTCCTGCAAATTTTTTTTGCTTCTGATCAGCTGCCAGCGTGACTGAAAGGTCTTACCATCATAACAGGGATCAAGTTCCCAGTAATCAATCACCGATTCCGGATTTTGCTCCGTTTCCCCCTCCGGGGGAGTATAGTTTTGTATCTCAATTTCCATCATGGTATTATTTTTTATCTTTTTTGCCTGAATACTACTCTTGGCCGCTTTTTCATAAGGCTGCGGACGTATAATTTTAAAAGCGGATGTTTTTTTCCGCAGTTGACGATAAGAGGCGGTTTGCAAAGCTATGGGACTGTTATCACAAAGAAGCCATCTTCGTTCCAGTTCTTCGCACGCCTCGGCTGTGGTTCCTGATCCCGCATAAAAATCTGCTACCAGATCACCTTCATTGGATGCACTGCGGATAATACGAGTTAGCAGATCTTTTGGTTTTTGGGTAGGATATTTCAAGTTCTCATAGGCGGTAGGACTTAAAATTTTAGGAATATCCGTCCACCAATCCTGCATCATAGCGCCTTCTTCTCTAAGCTTATACTTATCTCCCTTAACCTGGGTTAAACCCCTTTCCCGGGTGGCTGGTGTATAAGGTCGATACTGGGGATTAAAGGTATAGTTTTTACCCCGGGCATACCAGAAAATCAGATCATGCTTACGCTGAAAACGCCTCCGGGCCCGGCTTCCTCCCCCATAACACCATACAATCTCATTGACGAAGTTTTGATAGCCAAATAATTCGTCCAGGAGCACCTTTACATAATGGCTTGCATGCCAATCCAAATGAATAAATAGACTGCCCTGAGGGCTTAATAATTCACGCATTCGTACCAGACGGGGAAAAAGCATGTTTAAATAGGCCGGCATTCCCCTTTCCCAGCGATCGGAAAAAGCCGGCCTTCTAAACTGCTCTGCTTCTTTCTCTAGAACCGAATTATAACTTACATCACTCATATAAGGTGGATCAATATAGATCAAGTCAATACTACCTGCCTTCCCCTCTTGCAGCAGGGTATTCATCCAGATTAAATTATCTCCATAAAGCATACATGGCTCAGCTACAGCCTGCGGTTCAGGAAACGGCAGTTCCTGAGCAGTATTGAAGGGATTAGGCCATACAACATGAGAAAAGCTATCAGGATAAACTTCTGTATTCACTTTTTCTAATCGCTGCCACTGCAGACGTACATCCTGGTTCAAATCCCGGTTCCCTCCCCTTAAAAATCATCTGGCTGACAATTTCAGATTGTTTCGTGATTATAACATAAAAAAACGGGCTGTCAGTTTTGACAACCCGGCAAAGGGTATGCTCCTGGGGTAAAATCATGAACTTACTGTTTGCGGTCCAGGGGCGATTGGACCAGTATGAAATTATCACAGGTAAACGCCTCTTCGCTATGAAGAAGATGCTGACTGATAGGAATCCAGCCTCCTAGTATAAGGCAGATTAAAACAAGAATAAGTAAATCTTTTCTTACCACTCCTATAGAACCTCCTGGTACTTATATATATTTCTGCAGCTGTTTCAAGGCTGATTTTTCCAATCGAGAAACCTGTGCTTGTGAAATACCTATTTCTTCAGCCACTTCCATCTGTGTTTTTCCGTGAAAAAAACGCAGGGACACGATATGCTTTTCCCGATCATTTAATTTTTTCAAAGCCTCATTTATGGTAATGGATTCCAGCCAGATCTCATCCGAATTTCTGTCATCACTAATCTGATCCATGACCAGAATGGGATCACCACCATCGTTATAAATGGGTTCAAAAAGAGAAACCGGTTCTTGAATAGCATCCAGGGCAAAAACCACCTCTTCTCTGGGTATTTGCAATTCCTGCGCCAGCTGAGTAACCGTCGGTTCCGAAGCATTGGCGGAGATAAGTTTTTCCCTTACCTGCAACGCCTTATAGGCTGTGTCCCGCAAGGACCTGGATACCCGAATGGCATTATTATCACGCAGGTAGCGTCGGATCTCTCCAATGATCATGGGAACTGCATAGGTAGAAAAACGAACATTTTGTCCCAGATCAAAGTTATCGATGGCCTTGATCAAGCCAATACAACCGACCTGAAAAAGGTCATCCACATATTCGCCTCGATTGCTAAAACGCTGGATTACACTGAGTACCAGACGAAGATTTCCCTGAATTAACTTCTCCCGGGCTTCCAGCACCCCGGACTGCATCTGCTTAAATAACACCCTCATTTCTTCATTTTTTAGTACTGGGAGTTTGGAAGTATTGACTCCACATATTTCTACTTTATTTATGAATAAGCACCCCTTCCCCCGCATTTATTCGCATTTATTTATAATAATTATTCACTGAACCGCCTGATCTTATTCGAGGAAGGATAAATAATCAGCTATTCAATTTTACGAATCTCTCTGCGCAGGCGCTTTAAGATTCTCTTTTCCAAACGTGAAATATAGGATTGAGAAATACCCAGGATATCTGCTACCTCTTTTTGGGTTTTCTCCATACCATCGTTCAGTCCAAAGCGAAGTTGAATAATGGTTTTTTCCCGGCTGTTTAGTTTATGCATAGCCTGCCAGAGCAGGTTTTTTTCCACCTCTCCTTCAATTTTCTTGTATATCATGTCGTTTTCCGTGCCCAGTACATCGGATAACAGGAGTTCATTTCCGTCCCAATCCACATTTAACGGTTCATCCAGCGATACTTCAGCACGGGTTTTTAAATTGCGGCGCAGATACATGAGAATCTCATTTTCTATACAACGGGAGGCATAGGTAGCCAGTTTTATGTTTTTTTTGGGATCAAAGGTATTCACGGCCTTTATCAGACCGATGGTACCAATCGAAATTAGATCTTCAATATTAATCCCGGTATTTTCAAATTTTTTAGCAATGTAGACTACTAGGCGCAAATTATGTTCAATCAGTGCTGCTTTAACCGTAAGATCACCGGCATCTAAACGCGAAATCAGCTCGGCTTCTTCATAATCTTTTAAGGGAGGCGGTAGGACTTCAGAAGAGCCGATATAGTGTACATATTCCTCTGTCTTCCTCCGTATGTACCATCGTATAAAGCCTATTTTCATTGCATTCCATCTTTTCTTCCACCACATAAAATTCCCTCCTCAGACTTTGGTCAGCACATCCGCGGGGATGAGCATCTGATAAGCTCCGCTGCTTAACTTTTCACGATAAATACCGACTACAATGTTTTTAAACACCATGGAATGTTTGCTGGATCGCAAACGGACCGCATCACTCCGTACCCCAATCAACAAGCCATTTCTTTTACCAATGGAAGTAAAAGGAATAAGCCGTAGACGATGAGCCCAGCAGCTTTTTCCCAGCATATCCAGCAGCTCTTGCTCATTTTCACACTGCTCAAAGGCAGCTTGAAAATCGGAGGGCAGACACTTTTTTAATGTTTCATACTCTGCTACAACCACCGGCCGTTTACTCAGGGGATCCCTTAATCCATTGCCGGTATCCAAAAAGCCCTTTCCCCTGCATACCTGCTGGCCAAAATAAAGTTCAACCTCATAATGCAAAAGAGAAGGCAAGATGTTTCCTGCCACATATTGTTCAGCATAGTGCACGATAAGTACCGCGCAGGCAGCACCTCCCAGCAGGGCTACATAAGGAATCGAGGATGATGCAATGCTGGATTGAAGCAGGTAATTGGCAGCCAGAGACGCACCAGCAATCGTAAAACTAAGCACATAAAAATAAAAGAAGATTCGTTTAAAGTACTGCCAGTCGGGTGGCGGAAAAACAATCAAAACCAGAAATACAGAAAACACAAATTTCCCGGGAAGGCTAAAAAGAATCACATACTCATAATATAAATATAAAACAGCATAGCAGGCACCCAGGAAGGAACCGAAGAAGATACGACGCCAATTGATGACAATACCAGCTAATTTTGCTGCGGCCCAAAAGATGATAAAGTCCATAATAAAATTGATCAAGAAAGTAAGATCCGCATATATACTTGCTTCCAAATTCATCACCTGCAATATTTCGTGCCTGAAAAGCTTATTTGGCTTTCTAAAGGTATATACCAAAAAATAATTTCTATGTCTTCCAAATTATACTAGAATTAGGGGTTTTTATTTGGCGGAACCCGTCCCGGTAGCACAAGTAATTCCCCTTACAAATGCAAAAAACCGGGAAGCTATTCCCGGTTTTTTAAATATTCTACTTGATTTTACCGCCTTTTTACCGTCTGCGCAAAAACGGCGGTATCTCCAGATCATTCTTATCAAGAAATGAACTGGGACTTTCGATCGTACGGGTGGTACGAGCGGTACCTGATTTTTCTGCTATTTTTTCTGTACCGCTGCTAAAACCTGTAGCTATAACTGTTACCCGCACTTCATCATTCAAACTTTCATCGATATTGGCACCAAAGATAATATTGGCTTCAATATCTGCTGATTGATGAATAATTTCTGCAGCCTCATTGATTTCAAACAGGGTTAAATCTTCTCCCCCGCTAATATTAAACAGCACCCCTTTAGCACCTTCAATTGACGTTTCCAGTAAAGGACTGGAAATAGCCAGTCGTGCTGCTTCAGAGGCACGATTATCTCCCTTGGCATGGCCAATACCCATCAAGGCTGATCCGGTGTTTTTCATTACGGTCTGAACATCCGCAAAATCACAGTTAATAACACCTGGTACCGCAATCAAATCCGAAATACCCTGGACTCCTTGACGCAAAATATCATCAGCAATACGAAACGCATCATTAAAGGGCGTATTTTTCTCAATCACCTGGAGCAAGCGGTCATTAGGGATAATAATTAAACTGTCCACCTCTTCCTGCAGGGCTTTAATACCCTGTTCCGCTTGAAGGGTACGTTTCCTTCCTTCAAAAGAAAAAGGTTTGGTAACGACTCCCACTGTAAGTGCTCCTAATTGTTTGGCCACCCTGGCAACAACTGGAGCTCCTCCGGTTCCGGTACCGCCCCCCATTCCTGCGGTGACAAAAACCATATCTGAGCCCTCCAGAGCTTTCATAAGCTCCTCTTCGTTTTCCTCGGCTGCTTTCAAGCCAATTTCAGGATCAGCTCCAGCACCCAGACCTTTGGTGAGTTTTTCTCCGATTTGAATTTTGGTTTCTGCCCGGGATAAATACAACGCCTGTGCATCTGTATTGACCGAAATAAATTCTACTCCACGCAGACCTGCTTCAATCATCCGGTTAATGGCGTTGTTG
>DUSB01000212.1 GCA_012840625.1 Syntrophomonadaceae bacterium | reverse complement strand
CAGCAGCATTGATTTCTTAATCCTGACTCATGCTCATCTTGATCATTCGGGTCTGATACCCAAACTGTGTCGGCTGGGATTTCAGGGACCTATTTACTGCAATCAGGCAACCAGTGATCTATGCCAGGTATTACTCCCAGATTCCGGTTATATACAGGAGTCTGAAGTGGAACGTAAGAACCGTAAAAATTTGAGAGCAGGTAAAGAGCTCATTGAGGCTATTTATACTGTTGATGATGCGGAGGCATCGCTCAAACAGTTCAGGCCGCTTAACTATGATGAAATTATCCAGGTTGCCGATGACATCGAAATGCGCCTGCGTGATGCGGGACATATTCTGGGTTCCAGCATTGTTGAGCTGTGGATCGAGGATGAAAACGGGCGTAATATAAAGCTGGTTTTTACCGGAGATCTGGGACAGGGAAATCAACCGATTATTAAAAACCCGACCGTCATTGAAAGTGCAGATTATCTGTTTATGGAATCCACCTATGGCAATAGATACCATAGAGGAGTCTCCAACCGCCGAGATGAATTGGAAGAAATTATTAAAGATACCATGCGTAAAGGTGGCAATTTAATCATTCCTGCTTTTGCCGTTGAACGCACCCAGGATCTCTTATATGATTTAAATTATTTGTATAATCATGGTCGTCTTGATCCTTCCATTGACATCTATATAGATAGCCCCCTGGCTATCGCGGCCACCGAGATATTCCTGAAAAGCTATGAGTACTATGATGATGAAACTCGCAGGTTGCTTGACCAGGGGAAATTAAATCTACCCAATCTAAAATTTTCTCGCAGCCAGGAAGATTCCATACAGCTTAACCAGGTAAAAGGTAATACCATTATTATTTCTGCCAGTGGTATGTGTGATGCGGGACGTATTAAGCACCATCTAAAACATAATCTTTGGCGCCCTGAATCTACTATACTGTTTGTTGGATACCAGGCAGAGGGAACTCTGGGACGCCGTATTCTGGATGGACAGAAGCTGGTACGAATCCGCGGTGAACAAATTGCAGTAAAAGCAGATATTAAAAAGATTGAAGCCTATTCAGCTCACGCTGATCAAGGTGGACTGCTATCATGGTTAAAACAATTTGCCAAACTGCCGCAGACAGTTTTTTTGGTTCACGGGGAAGAAGATGCTCAGCGCACTTTGGCAGAACTCATTAAAAAAGAACTGAATGTTACTGTCGTAGTCCCTGGATGGCTGGATGAATTTGAATTACAAGCTGTGTATAAACCAGAAGTGATGGAATTTGATGAAGAAGCGATTAATAAAGCTATGGTGGCTGAGGAAATGTATCTGGGGCTGCGTGTTCGCTTGCACGAATTATTTAAGGAAGCCAGTAACACTGGAGATTATGATAACTTGATCAGCAGAATGAGAGAACTGGATAAAAAAATTGCCGGTATTCTCTAATCTATGACAGAATAGCGATCGGTCAAACCGGCCGTTATTCTGTCAAGTTTAATATAGCACCGAGATATCCCTTTATTTTTTATTTAACTGATTTTATCTTCCATGATACGAGTTTTTGATCTATAAAACATAGCTAAGTGCCACTTGTTGGTAGCTTTAATTTAATGATATAATTTGTGTACTTCTTTTTAGGGGTTGAATAGTGCATGGTGCAGTTTTATTCTTCATTGGAAATCTTTCGCTGGGGTTATGCACACTTGCCGGGTGCAGTTTTTTTTTATGCGAAGGAATTGGAACTTGATATCGAAGATATTGGAGTCCTTTCCAGCATTTTTTATGCCTTCGAACAGACCAAGCCTCTGTTTGAATCGGGTGTGCGAGCTGGACAGGTGCTGCAATACTGTTCCTGTTTGACAACCAATAAGCTATCCCGACGTTTAAATCGTTTGCAGGGCCTTGATTTATTGACTCTGGTTGAGGGGTCAAGTAAATTATTTGCGGATAGAATTATTTATCTTGATCCGCTTATGGAAAAGCTTGAACAGCTTATAATGCGTGATCATCCTGGTTTTGTAGGTCAGGTAAAAAGCAGCGTAACCCAGGAAGAAGAAATCGAACAGCAGATGAAGGAATACCAGGAAACCATTGAACAGCTTAAGCTACAGTTAGAAGAGCAGGAAGAACGTCAAAATATAGAAATGAATTCTCTGACTTTATCTAATCCTCCCTCTTCAGTAAGTAGTGAACAGTTTAGACGTGTAGCCGATTTTATTTCTAAGAAAACAGGCAATCTCTTAAGTGTTAAAATGGAAAAGGAATTGCATACATGGTTAGACGACCTGGGCTTTACTCCGGAATTTTTACTTTGTATGCTGGAATTGACTTTTGAGCGGGATATTAACAATCCGCGTGAGATTACCCGCATCGCTCGGGATTTAAAAGAGTACTCCATTAATACGGTAGAAGGCTTGGAGTCCTATTTTATAAACTATGTGGATACGGATAAAAGCCTGAATGCCCGGAATTATTTTGATCCCGAGGTTATTGAATTTGGAAATTTCACCGGTATTGACATGAATGCTGAAGCCCGAAAAAATGTTTATTATAAATGGAGATATGATTGGGGTTTTACCCACCCCATGATTATGAAAGCGGGAGAAATCATGTGCCAGCGAACCAAAAATGGTGGTCTGGAGTACATTGATAGCGTGTTAAACAACTGGATGTCCAAAGAGATCCGCTCTCTTGATGAAGTGGAAAAGGAACTACAGAACTTTAAGGCTCGTAAAAAGGCTAACATGAATCATAAATCTGCAGCCAAAAATACGACCCCCAAAAGTCACGATGAGTATGAGATATACGTTCCACCAGAAGTTATAGAGGAATTAAAGAGTAAGGTCTAAGGCCGGGGATATCCCGGCTTTGCTGATAAATAGGGAGGGGCGTAGTATTGGAAGGTAATAACCTTGCTGAAATATTAATCGATCTGGAAAGTGAGCGTCGGGTACTTTCTGCTATGCTTCATTCTGAAGAAGCTTGTATTGAAGCCTATAACTCGCTCAAAGCTTCTGACTTTTCCTCCCCCAGGCATGCCGCAATCTTTGAGCTGACTACTAATCTTTATGAACGAGAAGTTCGTCCTACGTTTGTTGAACTGCTCAAGGAGTTTCACAGCTTGGGTTTGTTTACCAATCCACGTGACATAGAAGAGCTGCAGTATATCTCGGAATACTATATTGATGATGAGAACGTCAAATACTGGATTAAAAACGTTAAAGATAAAGCCCGCCTGCGCAAATTTGAATCTTTCCTGCGCAAGAGCTATCAAATACTTACAGAAGAACAGGATCACGATGTTGAGCAATTGCTTATGGCGGCAGAAGAGGAATTGACCAACCTGACTGCTCTGGAAATTGATGACCATGTTGATACTCCACAGGATCTGGCGCGAGTTGGTTATGAAGAGGTGGAACGCAGATTCTTGCGCTATAAAGAGATCAAGGAAGTGCACAAAGGGGTCATCCCTCTTGATGGTTTACCCACGGGGTTTGAAAATCTGAACAAGATTACTCTGGGTTATAAACCCGGAGATCTGGTTATCCTGGGTGCGCAGACAGGACATGGAAAAACCACGTTTGCTCTTCATACAGCCAATGCTATTGCCATCCGAGGATCGCATAATATCCTTTATCTTAATACGGAAATGAGTCGTCAGCAAATTGCCTTGCGCTGGGGCTCGATTTTATCCGGCATTGAACATGACCGTGTTCGTAGCGGCGAGATAAGTGAATCTGAACTTTCCCGCATATTAAACGGCTATTCGTTGCTGGGGGAGAGCGGGTTTTATTCCTATCCCTGTCCCAATTTAACGCCGGAAAAAACCATATCGATTGCCCGCAAATTCAAAGCGCAGAAAAACATAGATATGATGATTGTAGACTATATAGGCAGAATGGATAAAATCGATCCACGTCTCCAGGAATGGCAGGTCCTGGAGCAGATCATTAAGACCCAAAAACTACTGGCGCAAAACCTTAATATGGTGGTCATGTGTTTGGTGCAATTAAACCCGGATGGTACACTGCAGGGGGCCAAACGCATGAAAAACGAATGTGATCTTTTGTTGAAATTAAGCCCGATCCCCCGTGAAGAACTGGAAGAAAATGAAGAGCTAAAAAAGTATGATGTTATGCCCAATTACGCTATCTACATAGATAAAAACCGTGATGGACAAAGTGGGATACGCATACCAATCTATTTTGATCTGCAAAAACAAACCATGCGGGATGTGAAAAGGGTGGTTATTTAGGTGTCATTTGAAACCTACCGAAAAAAGCTGTATGATCAAACTGCCGCTGCCATTGCTTCACTACATATGCATCAGCGT
>DUSB01000211.1 GCA_012840625.1 Syntrophomonadaceae bacterium | reverse complement strand
TGAGAAGATATACGGACCAATAGGTAAGGATAAAATTCATATACACCATCTCATACCTTTATCTGAAATAAAGACAGAATACGAAGTTGACCCAATACGAGACTTGCGTCCTGTATGTCCAAATTGTCATCTTATCATTCACAGCAAGAGAGAACCCTTTACCATTGAAGAGGTAAGAAAAATGATCACTTTATTTTACAATGGTCAATATAAATAAAGTAAAAAAGCTGAGATTTATACCTTAGTAGGTCCTAAAAAAACAAACCCTTATGCCCCAACAAATTCCATAGCGTTTTTGTTGATAGAATCAATTACGCTTACTATTTCCCTTGCTCTTTCCATGGGAAATAATTCAGTAATACTGCCAATGGATTGAAATGGATCTTCTTGCAAAACACTTTTATCAAGCATATGGCCGTTTATAACAAGATAGTCTACGATGGTTTTAACAAAACGGATTTGCTTACTATCCAGGTTTTCGTCATTTATAAACTCTGAAAATGCGTCATTAGCTGCCTTGTGATCTAACCCTACTACCTGCCTTACTAGAATGGTCAAAGGTGTATTGCCAAACTCCCTTTCATATTCTTCTCTGGTGCCTATTTCATTCCAGAGGATTTGCTCCAGAGATGCAAAATCGGTTTTGCTTAGCTGCACATTATTTTTAAGCTTGTAAACAGAGATATGATCCTGGTTCTCCCTTAAGTAGGTATTAACTTTTTTCCTGTAGCTCTGGAGGTTTTGCGTGCTGTATTCACCGGGATTTTCAGCAATATAAAGTATTTCATCGGCAAAGTTAGTATAATAGATTTTACGCTTATCCCCTTCAATGAACCTTATTAAATCCCGCAAAGCTTCCCTTACCATTTCAAATTCAAAAAGATCAGCTTCCAGCCAAAAATCGTCTGTTTGTACCTTCTGGATAATCTCCTTTTTATCAAGTACCTGGGGAATTGTGCTAAGACTGGATAGGGCATATGCTGTTTTAACCACATTATCTTTGGCTCTATTGGCTGGTTTGCCCAGCAGATAAGCCAATTCGATTGTAAACACCAGGTAATCAAAGCGTTTTGCCATTTCATCCTCTGAATCAGGAATAATCAAGGGTGATATATGTTCTTTGATTTCACTCACATCAATAATCCCCAGGTTATTCCATGCTTCTATAACGCTATATCTGTCAACAAATCGTAGATGCTGCTTAACTTGAAAATTATCACGATTTAACTGCTTGATCTCTGCAACCAGTTCCTTAATCAGTTCATCCCGAAAGGATATGTACTGCTCTTCCTGGTAATCAATATTCTGCAGCTCTTTTACCAGATCTACTTTAATATTGAAGATTTTCTCTGTTAGGCTGGTAATATGTTTTACTTCTTTGCCCTGGGCATTAACCCGGAAAAACTCAAAATTACCGCAGAAGTCAAAAATCAAGAAATGATCTTTATCTATGCCTGTTCCGAATAGGTCAGGACATAAGCGGGTGCCTCTACCTATCATCTGCCAGAATTTAGATTTTGATTTCACCTTCTTAAAGAACACTAGGTTTACAACTTCGGGGATATCGATGCCCGTATCCAACATATCAACAGACACAGCTATCTGCGGCATCTTATCTTTTTCCGAGAATTTATCGATTAAATCTTGGGCATAATTGATATGATTATCAATAACCCTGGCAAACTCTCCCTTGTAATGTGGAAACAGTATATCGAATCGTTCTACTATTCGCACCGCATGTCTATGATTCTTAGCAAAGATAATCGTCTTTCCTAACTTATCTCCACCTTCTACCTTTATTCCCTTATCCATGAGGGTATAGAGCACTTTATCTATGGTGTCATCATTAAATAACCAGGTATTCAGCTGTTCACTGGAAATAAAGTCAGGCAGATCTTCTTCATCGGCAAAGGTTTCTTCATACTGTTCCTTTTCTTCTTCCGTTAATTCTTCATAGCTGATACCTTTTTCCAGGAATTTTAATTCAGTCTCTACTGTGTTGTATGGAACTAGATAGCCATCAGCTACAGCATCTTTTAGATCATAGGCATAGGTAGGTACATTGTTTTCCAGATCAAAGATAGCATAGGTATTCTTATCAATATCATCTTTGGGGGTGGCTGTTAAGCCAACTAGTAAAGAATCAAAGTAATCAAATATAGCCTGATATTTTTTATAAATGCTGCGGTGAGATTCATCAATGATGATTAAATCGAAGTGTCCAACGGTAAAGAGCTTCTTTCCGTCCTCTGATTTGGTGTCATCAATCATATTCATCATGGTAGGGTAAGTAGAAAAAACCATCCTGCTTTCCGGATTATCCTTGCCATCCAGCAGGTTGCAAAGGGAAAGATCGGGTAGATTATTGTTAAAAGCATTTTTAGCCTGTCTTACTAATGCAGTTCTATCGGCCAGGAACAGAATGTTCTTCACCCATTCATGACGGGTTAGAATATCTACTAAGGAGGCCACGGTTCTAGTTTTTCCGCTGCCGGTTGCCATAACCAGCAGGGCTTTCCTATCACCATTCGTAAAGGATTCACAGACTGCTTTGATAGCTTCTTTCTGATAATACCTGTCAGTTATTGTGTCATCAATATGTATGTGATCAAGAGGGATTCTGCTGGTTCTTCTATCTACCAGCAATTGCAGTTCATCCTGTGAATAGAAACCTGATACCCTGCGGGGAGGATAAAAAGAGTCATCCCAGAGGAAGGTTTCAAAGCCATTGGTATAAAAGATAATAGGTCTTTGTTCAAACATTTCCTCCAGGCAATCTGCATAGAGTTTTGCCTGCTGCTTTCCTTCGTTGGGATCTTTGCTGGTTTTTTTGGCTTCTACCACTGCTAGGGGTTTCCCGTTTTTACCCAGGAGGACATAATCTGCAAAGCCTGTACCGCTTCCGTAAGGCATACCCGTTAGTTTGAATTCCTCCAGGCAATCTTCAGCAAAAAACCATCCAGCATCTTTGAGGTCAATATCAATATATTTCTTACGGGTGGAAAATTCACTTATGGTATCAACATGGAAAGCTCGTGTTTTCTCGTTTTGTTCCCTGACTACGCGGAGCTTATTACGCAGTTTTTCATTTTCATCTACAAGGTCTTTTAACTTTTTATCCTTAAGCCCCAGCTCATCGTTCAGAGTTTCCAGTTCTTTAGAACTTACATGCTTTTCCTGTCCGGCAGGCAATAGCTCCTCCCGAAACTCAGCAGCGGTATATTCTTCTGAATAGCAGTAATCAATCCAGGACACAAACTGGTGCAGGTTATGTAAGGATAAAACCGCTTCTTCCCGGCTTATACTGCTGCCGGTATGGGCAGCAATGTTGCCGAGCTTTACAACGTACTTAATTAAGGGAAACAATTCGGGGGTTATAATATCCTTAAAAGTCCGGTCATGTATCAAACTCGATAGATTATCCTGATATGGAACCTTGAGATAGCTGTCAGAACTATATACCCACTTTACTGCCAGTTCCAGAGCACGACGGGATAGCAAGGCAGCCACTGCAGGATTGATGCTAATACTCTGCTCTGCTTCCATACAGGCACCGCTGAAGTTTTTATATTGATCCTTGTTTTCAAGAAAGGAAAAGTTTGATGACATGACAAACCCTCTTTCTAACTGAACAATTCTCCCCTGAACGCCTTCTGGCTGATGCTGTTAAAGTTATTTTCCATTTCCTCAAGACTTTTTTTCATTAGTTCTCTTTGCTTTTCGGTGGCTTGGACTATTTCGGCAAATTTGTTTTGGAGGTCAATAGGTGGACACATCAAATTAATTGATTTAATCATTGAAAGATTAAGATTCTGCTGTCTAATACCCCGTTGAAATCTTTTGTAATAGTCTTTTCCAATCTGAATATTAAAATAAACATATAGAGTATTTACTTTTTTTGAATCCAGTTTTGCGAAAGCTATAGCTTGATTACAACTACACTCTACTTTATTTATAGACGACTTTAAAGCAGCAG
>DUSB01000024.1 GCA_012840625.1 Syntrophomonadaceae bacterium | reverse complement strand
TTTATACACCATATCCCCCTTATTGGGCGCATAAGTCTTCAAACAAACAGCCTGCCCGCCGATAATATTGGCACTACCTGGCATACACATAGCGCGGGTAACTCCCCCTTTGAGGGCATCCTGAAAGGCTAGATCCCAGAAATTCACTCCGTCCAAAGCCTGTAGATACGGGGTAAAAGGATCGCTGACCTCGTTTATGTCATCACCCTCTACCCGATAGATCTCTTCGCCCAAACCGATATGAGTATGGGCATCAATAAAACCAGGACAGACATATTTCCCCGCCGCATCAATAAGTTCATACCTTTCATCAACAGGTTCATCTATGTGTGCGATACGAGTAATGCGGCTATCTTCGATATAGATAACACGATCCTCCAGAATTCCTTTATCACCCATAGACATAATTTTGCCGCCACTAACTGCATACATTCCAGCTGACCTCCTGTACAGTACATTGTATGATAGGGTATCGCATACTGTTCTGCCCGCTTATTACCAGCACATTTTGCGGGCTATTTACGATAACAAGACTCAATAAAATACCTGAACAAATTCCTGGCCGTTTCATCATACATACATTCTGGATGCCACTGTACACCCAGACAAAAGGCCTCTGTACGCATGCTTTCAATGGCTTCAACAGTGCCATCTGAACTGCGGGCACTGACCCGCAAACCTTTCCCCGGGCGTTCCACTGCCTGATGATGAAAACTGTTTACACGAATATGTTCTTTATTCATTATACACCGTAAAAGACTGTTGTTTTCAATCCTTATCTTATGACTGCCATAATAACGCGGCGCTTTTTGCTGATGGTTGAGCTCTGTTTTTAGATCCTGAATGAGGGTCCCTCCACACACTACATTCATCACCTGACAACCGCGACAGATCCCCAGCAGGGGCAGGCGCTGTTCAAAAATAAAACCAGTCAGGACAAATTCGAAATAATCCCTCACCGGGCTGATGGAGCCTAATTCCGGCCGGGCTTCTTCTCCCCAGTAACAGGGATCCATATCCCCTCCTCCACTAAGGAGACAGCCGTGGCAGAGTTCAAGATAGGCCTTGATCTCTTCCACATCCCGGGTAGGAGCAAGCAGTATAGGTATCCCTCCTGCCCGGCTGATTGAATCGGTATAATAGTTGCGCAGACTCATCTGCTGGGTCTCCTCATCGTAAGGAACGGTAATACCAATAATAGGTCGCAAGATACCCTCTCCCCTCTATTTAATTGACCACCATGAAAAGAAAAAACAGGTCGGGACAAAGGACCTGTTTTAAGTCAAGAAAGATTATTTCTTTGTAAATATGTAAGATTAGATATCATTGAGAGCCAGACTGATGGTAAGAGCCTTTTCCACCTTCTTCATCGTTTCTTCATTAAGCACTGCTATTCGCTGTTTAAGGCGGGTCTTGTCAATAGTGCGGATCTGCTCGGTCAATATAACCGAGTCTCTTTCCATCCCGTACTGCTCTGCTTTTAATTCCACGTGTGTTGGCAGTTTGGCCTTGTTTATCTGGGAAGTAATGGCCAGTATAATAGTGGTGGGACTGTACTGGTTACCTATATCATTTTGCACCACCAGCACCGGCCTTATCCCGCCCTGTTCAGACCCCACCACCGGATTAAGCTGGGCAAAATAAATTTCACCTCGTTTTATCATTTATCTATCACTCCAGCAATTTATGTTCGCACCTTCGAAAAAGTTCCTCATCCATCCCCGCGGTCTCACAGGCTAATTTAAGGTTAATCTCAGCCATTTCCAGATAGCCTTTTTTCATCTGATCACGAAGCTGCTCTTTTCTACGATCATTCAAGTAGTATCGAATCGCTTCACGCACTATTTCACTACGGTTTTTGCATTCCAGCACCGTAAACTCATCTACTTCAGATAGGAGGCTTTCAGAAACTGTTATTATAATTCTTTTTGAGGCCGACAAAGCGGAGCACCCCCATAAATAAATATATATTCATGATATATCTATTATATAGAGTAGCTCCCGACCTCGCAAATCCATTAATTGCTTCCTTAAAAATCTGTAAAACTAAGATCTGTAAAACCGGGGTATTCTGCTGCCCGGCATACACACAATCTCATAATTAATGGTATCCATCCAGGCGGCTAGGTGATCAGCTGTAACCCCGTCTTCAGGTCTTCCAAACAGAATAATTTCATCACCTACCTTTACATCTGGAACCTCTGATACATCAAACATACACTGATCCATACATACCCGGCCAATTAAAGGTACCCGGATATGGTTAACAACTGCATAAGCCCGATTAGAAAGAAGGCGACTGTAGCCATCTGCATACCCAATCGGTACCGTAGCTACCCTGATCTCTTTGCTGCTGATAAAGGTCCGACCATAACTAACCGAACTGCCTGCCGGTATGCTTTTAAGAAAGGAAATTCTGCTTATTAGTCGCATGGCCGGCACCAATGATAATCTTTCTTTTTGCACTTCATCCGAGGGATAGAGTCCATAGGTGATAATACCTGAACGCACCATCTCAAACTGCGCCTCCGGCAGATCCATAATGGCTGCACTGTTAGCCAGATGCCGGATGGGTATGGAAAGTCCCTCTTGTTTAAGGCGATCAGTATAGCGTTTAAAAGCATCAATCTGCTGCTTAGCATAGGATTTATCCTTGCTATCTGCTGTAGCCAGATGACTGAAAATCCCTTTGATATCAAGCCCCTGTAAGCCAGCAATATGTAAAATATCATGGACGGAGCTGTCATCTGCAGTAAAACCAATGCGCCCCATACCGGTATCCAATTTAATATGAATCCGGGCTGGTTTGCCTACTTTTTGCGCTGCTTTGGCTACAGCCACCGCGGTTTCCCCATCCGGTACGGTGAGCTCAATTTCACGCTCTATAGCCAGTGCTGCACACTGATAAGGAATTTGCCCCAGAATAAGAATGGGAGCTTCAATACCATGATCACGAAGCTCCAGGGCTTCATCCAGAGTGGCTACTCCCAGATAAGAAGCTCCTGCTTCTAAACAGGTTTTGGCCACAGGAAGCAACCCATGTCCATAAGCATTTGCCTTGACCACCGCCATTATTTTTGTGGCCGGATCCAGCAAATTAATCACCTGATAAAGATTACTGCGAATCGCCCCTAAATCTATTTCTGCCCATGTTGATCTATGATTATCCATTGCTTTTTACCAGCGATTTTAGAATATCATTACGGGTTACAATGCCTACCAGCTTGCCATCTCGTACCACGGGCAGACGATTAATATGGTGCTTTTGCATTAGATCAACAGCTTCTGTTATGGGTGCTTCTTCATCAATGGTATAAACTTTTTTGGTCATGGCATCTTTTACCCGATAAGCGGTATATTTTTTTAATTTATTGTTAAAATGTATGGGGTTTTCTAGAAAAATAATACTGTCAAATAATGTTATATAAAATGGCACTTTTAATTCACTGGCTTTGATCATCAGATCCTTCTCGGTAATAATACCCACGATACGATGATCGTCATCCACTACTGGTATACCGCTGATTTTGTTATCGACCAGAAGTTTAGCCACATTGTCTACACTATCTTCTGGTTTTACATAGATTACATCGGCGGTCATAATATCTTTTGCTATTACTTTCTGATCCATCATATTTCCACCTCTTTCCCATTAATCAAAAGACCCACCCAAACCAGGCATGCTCATTTATTCCAATTCATAAATTAGTTCAGGTAGTTCCTCAATTAAATCCCCGGCTGTCATACCACGCTGCCCCTTAACAGTGGCCACATGGTCACCAGCCATTCCATGTATATATACGGCAGCAACAGCAGCATCCTGTACCCGCATGCCCTGGGCAATAAATCCACACAAGATGCCGGTTAACACATCACCACTCCCGGCAGTAGCCATACCAGGATTACCACTTATATTAATAAAAACCTCTCCTAATGGAGTGGCTACAATGGTCTTGTTCCCCTTAAGAACTAAAACCACGCCATAGTGCAAAGCAAACTCCCGGGCTATCTCAATCCGGTTAGCCTGAACCTCCGCTATCGATTTGCCGCTCAGGCGGGCCATCTCACCCGGATGAGGCGTAAGTACAATGGGAATCTGCCGGTCTTTTAAGATGCTGGCATCACCCTGCAGAGCATTAATCCCATCTGCATCAATAACTATGGGAATACCGGCTTTTTCCAGTACATAATGCAAAACAGCACGTGCTTCGGTATACTGCGACATTCCAGGACCAATAGCACATACCGAACAGGCACCCAGTAAATTACCAATCGCTGGCAAAGCATCCAGCGATATGGTGCCCGCATAGCTTTCCAGTAAGGGACTGTGCATGATTTCCATATGCATGGATTCCAGGACCGGCAACAGAGATTCCGGAACAGCCGACGTAACCAGGCCGGCTCCGCTGCGCAAAGCAGCATAAGCTGTCATCGCTGGTGCTCCGCTCATACCGGGAGAACCCCCAATAACCAGTACATGCCCGTAGCTGCCTTTATGAGATTCCGGATCACGGGGGGTAAAAAAGGTTTTTATATCCCGAGGGGTAATTAAATTAGTTTTCAGCTCCTGATGGTTTAAAAGAGCGGAGGGAATAGAAATATCGGCCACGCTAAGGGTGCCTGCATAATCCTTACCTGGTTCTAACACCAGCCCCACTTTCGGCAGAGCAAAAGTAACCGTATAATCAGCTATAATCGCCTCACCATGTACATGGCCACTGTCTGCTTCCACCCCGGAGGGAATATCTACTGCAATAACCACAGCCCGGCTCCAATTAACCAAACGGGCAATTCCGGCATCAAATTCATTTAAGCGCCCCTGAAAGCCAATACCATATAGAGCATCAATCAGAAGATCGGCCGTCATCAATGATAGCGTAAGGCGATTAAGATCCTCTTCCTCTCTCAGAGCAAACAGATCCGCCTTCATCTTTTTTAATATGCAATAATTAGTATATGCATCTGCAGGCAATTCTTCCGGTTCAGCCGTCAGGAAGGTCTCTACTTTCATACCGGCATTCATTAAATGGCGGGCAATAACCAGCCCATCACCACCATTATTCCCTTTGCCTGCCAGCACCACCACCCGTGGATCTTCGCAACTATCTAAAACCCACTCCGCACATTCTACCACTCTGAGTCCAGCATTCTCCATTAAAACAATTCCAGGAATACCATAATCCTTCATCGCAGTCTGATCAATCCACTTCATCTCTTGAGCATACAAAAGCTTCACATTTATCCCTTCTTTCCGATCACCACAGCGATGGCCTGTGTTTTAGAATGGGAGAGGCTAACCGCAAGATCAGTAATACCTGCCTGCTCAGCCTTTTCCCGTGCCCGATGATGTAAAAACAAAAAGGGTTTTCCATATGTATCCAATACCACTTCCACATCATGAAAACCTATCCCATTTGTAAAAACCACATCTAGTTTACGCAAAGCCTCCCGGGCTGCGAAACGTACCGCTAATGAAGGGTAAGGGTTGTTTCTGGCCAGACAGTATTCCAGTTCTTCCCTCGTAAAAACACGCTCCAAAATACGTGGTGTACGCTTTACAGCCTGTTCCATGCGCTCAATATCAATAATATCTACCCCGACCAGCAAGAAACCCCCTCCTTAGCTTAACTCCACTCAACTGCTCTTATCAATAAAAATCAATGTTAATCATATAAAATCTGCGTTAATCTCGTCCCAAACCGCTCATATTCACATTCACCATTTCCGACGCTGATAAACGCTGATCTATTATGATCTACGCTGAATCCTTTTTTATTATAATTCAGTGTAAATCCAATAAATCTGTGTCTATTTAATCAGCGTCTAAAACCCATTAGACAAGAAAGCCCTGAAACCTTCTCTAGATTCCAGGGCGAAATCCTAACCGGATTTAAGACTGTGATGCCAGCAGTTCTTCTTTTTCATGTTCGGTAAGAATTTTATCCATGTCCAACAGAATGAGTAGGCGATCATCAAGCTTTCCTACGCCAGTTAAGTATTCTGCCGCCACCCCACCCGCTACTGATGGTGGTGCTTCAATCTGATCAGTCGGCAAGCGTAATACCTCACTTACTTCATCAACGATAATCCCTACAGTCTGACCTGCTACTTCTACTACTACACTTCGCGTCTCACTGGTTACCTCTGACGCCGGCATGCCAAAACGCCTTTTAATGTCAATAATGGGAATGATTTTATCGCGCAGATTAATAATGCCTTCTACAAAATCTGGAACCTGCGGTAAACGAGTAGGCTGTACCATGGTTATGATTTCCTGCACCTGGGTGATCGGTATACCATATTCGCTGAC
>DUSB01000210.1 GCA_012840625.1 Syntrophomonadaceae bacterium | reverse complement strand
GGGGAGTGGTTACCAATGGCATGAGTGAGTCTAAGAGAGATGGAAAGAATGCTAATGCCGCTATACTGGTAGGGGTTAAACCGGCCGATTATAATAGCCCCCATCCCCTGGCCGGCGTTGAATTTCAAAGAAAGTGGGAAAGGCAGGCTTATAAGCTAGCCGGAGAAAACTACCGGGCGCCGTCCCAGCTGACCGGGGATTTTCTGGCTGACCGGCCCAGTACCGGATGGGGCAGGGTACAGCCTACCTACCAACCGGGTGTGGTATTGGCTCCGCTTAAAGATTGTCTGCCCCATTATGTTATAGAAACGTTGAAGGAAGCGATAGGGTATTTTGATACCAGAATCAAAGGTTTTGCTATGCCAGATAGTATTTTAACCGGAGTGGAAACTAGAAGCTCGGCACCAGTAAGAATAAACAGGGATGAAAACGCGCAAGCCAACATTCGGGGTTTATACCCGATGGGGGAAGGAGCAGGCTATGCCGGAGGTATAATGTCATCGGCAGTGGATGGGATCAAAACGGCAGAAAAAGTCATGGTAAAGTATGCCCCATTGCAATAGTGCATGATAGGGGAATATAGGTAAGCAGCCTTATCTTTGAAAACGGGTTGATAAGAAATAATAGCGACTATTTATTTTAGTTTGTTATGGAGGTATTGGAGAAAAAGGGAGCCGCTGCGCCGCTTGTGTTACGTATAAAAGTTACCTATATTATAGTTGGGTGATGAAATGGGTGGATATGTGAAGAAACATCACTGTGAATACTATCCCTGTCATGATGGGGAGGATATGAGCTGTCTTTTTTGTTATTGTCCTCTTTATAGAATGAAGGATTGCGGGGGAAATTATAAGATTTTACCCGGAGGGATTAAAGATTGTAGTGATTGCCTTTTACCACATCAGGAAGAAAACTATGTCTATATTCTTTTGCGCCTGTATGAAGACCAGGGATAAAAGGCAGGGGATATCCACCTTACTATAAGGGAGGAAAAGCATGTATGCTTTAATCATAAAGTTCATGCTGGTATGAAGGAGGTATTGTTCATGGCTCGCTATCAAAGTGTTTGTGAGGGTGTGTATCAGGTGGGGGGAGGATTTTTATCTGATCCGGATGACTGCTGTATTTATGTGGTGGAGGATAATGAGGCTGCTGCCTTAATCGATACAGGTGCTGGAAACAGTGTGCCCCGTATCCTGCAGAACATTGAAGCCTGCGGTATTGATAAAGGTAAGATACGTTATATTATCTTAACCCATGGTCATATTGACCATATTGGTGGGGCAGCAGAATTGAAGGACATCTTGGGAGCGCAGGTGCTGGCTCATCATCTGGAATTAGATGCCATTGAAGAAGGTAACCCCCGCCTGACAGCAGCTGCCTGGTATGGGGTGGACTATCGTCCGGTGGCAGTGGAAAGGGTTCTGCGCGAACATTCGGAGCTTCTATCCTTGGGAGATGTAGAACTGTACCTGCTTCATACCCCTGGTCATACGCCGGGAGGGATTAGTATTCTGAGTACGATAAAGGGAAAAAGGGTGCTTTTCGGTCAGGATATTCATGGCCCGTTTCATCCTGATTGGGGATCAGATAAAAAAGTATGGCACCGGTCTATGTTGGAACTGCTGGATTTTGAGGCGGATATTTTATGCGAAGGACATGCTGGGGTGATTAAACCGGCTCATGAAGTAAGGTCTTTCATTCAGGGATTTATTAATCAATATTGTTGACATTGGGTGCTGGTTATGCTGCCTTAATGAGCGTAGAGATGGGGGTTTATTTATTGAAAAAGCTTAGTGACCATGTAACATTGTTTGGCAATGGAGATTGCAATTTTTATCTGCTGGAAGGGGAAAAGGCAGCGGTCATTGAATGCGGAACCAGTGCTGGAGCGGCTATTTTGGCTCAGCAGTGGCAAGCACTGGAGCAGAAGCCAGCAGTCGAATACATTATTATGCTGCATTCGCATTTTGATCATGCCTGCGGTCTGCCGATTCTGCAGAATTTATTTCCCCGGGCTCAGGTGTTGGGTAGTCTGGCTGCGCAAAAAATTCTGGCGAAAGAACGGATTGTTAAGTCTTTGTATGCTGCGGATGAATATGTTACCGAGTTTTATCTAAAAAATGGCCTGCTTAAGGAGCGACCGGAAGTGAAGCCGCCGGCAGAGCTGGTTATTGATCAGCTGCTTGTGGATGGGGATACCATAGATTTAGGAGCGGGGGTGCAAATCCAGATCATCGCAGCCCCGGGTCACAGCGTATGTTCACTGGCTGCTTATCTGGATGTGGATCAGGCTATATTTATTTCCGATGCAGCCGGCTATAGAGATGACAGTGGAGAAATTTCTCCGGTTTTTTTCTATGATTATGATAGTTATATGGCAACCATTGAACGGCTGCAGACCTACCCGGCCCAAATCATTGGGGTTGCCCATGGACAGGTTCTGGTGGGGGATGATACGGCAGGTTTCTATCCGCAGGCTCTGGCCTCGGCTCGGAATGCCTTTGATGAAATCAAAGGCAGGCTGCAGGCGGGGCAGTCGGAAGATGAGATCAGTGAAAAAATGTTTAATCAATACATTCAGGGCACCCTGGCTCATTATCCCCGGGAAATGATGCTGGCATCGATGCAATTATTAATAAAAAATGTTAAAGCTAAGATGTAGCTGCTAAAAAAGTACCAGATACTTATACGCTGGCGTGGGGCTGGAAAGATTAGTAAGCAATTAGGATGATATAAGGGGGGACCGTTTCTGGTAAGCAAGGATAAGATCATAGCGTTTTTTGAACAGCTGGATAGAAGTTTCTTTATTGATAATGAATTCAAGCCTTTGGCCGACCGGGATAGTCCTCTGCCCATTGGGTATGGGCAAACCATCTCTCAACCCAGCCTGGTGCTGGATATGACTCTGGCCCTTGGCCTGGAGGCCGATAATCGTGTATTGGAAATCGGTACGGGTTCTGGTTTTCAAACTGCTTTGCTGGCAGAATTCTGCCAGGCTGTGTATACAGTGGAGCGAATCCAGGCTTTATCAGTGGCTGCTCAAGAACGGTTGAGATCGATCGGCTATCAAAATGTATTTTTTAAAGTAGGAGATGGCAGTAGCGGCTGGCCAGAAGAGGCACCTTTTGATCGCATTATTGTTACCGCTGCAGCCCAAACTATACCCGAGGAACTGGTGGAACAGCTGGCTGCAGGGGGCAGGATGGTGATTCCTATTGGAGATCGCGAGCAACAGCATCTTATACTGCTTAACAAAGATGAACATGGTCAGTGTGCACAGAGAAACCTGGGTGGGGTTCGCTTCGTAGAGTTCAAAGGTAAGTATGGCTGGAGCTAATAATGGCATGTAAGGTAGATGTTTAGGAAGACCATGCATCAAGGTGTGGTTTGGATGAATGGTAGGGAATCTGGATAATTGCAACACCATATCCTGGTTTAAAGCTATAATATAATAATGGTGGTTAATTTTAAATGGGACCTGCTGGAAAGAATTCATGTGATGGGCACATATCAGGATGATTACCAGCGGTATTGCCGGGTAACAGCTTTGTCTGAAGGGATATGGGCCGGGCTGGCCTGGTAAAAGAACAGCCGGTCAGGGCTTTATTTAATATGGTGCATAATGTTGAGTAGAGTAGAAGCAGGATAAATTAACTTTAATATAGTAGAAGAAAGATATAAGATCTTTATTTTTGCGGATGGTGTGTACAATGAAAAAGGGGGAATAGGTTTGGAGCTACTCCGTTTTGAGAATTTACGCTTTATTGATCGCAATAAGATCGGTGGCGACGCTATATTTAACTGTGATGGTGAGGAGAAAATGGCTGATTTTCACTTTTATGTACAGGGTGATCAGTGTTTAAGTATCCGTTTGGGACGTCATGATGCAGACTTAGAAACTGAGCAGCTGCAGAACTTTATTCGCCAGCGCCATGCTGCGCTTAAAAAGCAGGTAAATCCGGAGGTTAAACGCCTCAGGGCAGAAAGACGTCGGGCGCTTTATGGAGAAGACTGATCTCTAGCGTACGTAATAGAGAAGAAGGCCTGCGGCAATCCCTGCTATCAGGCAGGAAGACCAAAACCTTTTACTGCTGATGGTACGTATTACTGTTTGTGTGATTGGCTGCTCCAGGAATCTTGAACCCTGAAAACGTATTTTTTTGTGTTCATCAACATAAATACTGTTTAGATTTTTTTTATTTTTTCGTTTCATCCTGAGTTCTCCTGTTCTTTGATTTTAGTAAACGAATACAGTATAAATCTAATCCTATCAGGATGAGATAAAAAAGCCAAAATTCCAAACGCAGGATCCAATTATATAAGATGGCGGGGTAAATACCAAAGACAATCAGGATCGTTAATATCAAAGCTGTATATTTTAATGCTAGCGACGGTTCCATATTATACACCCCCAGTCTGTCTTTACCTATTTTAGCATGAGCCTTCTGCCATTCCCAATACTTGCGTTTTCGGTTTTTTCGTGCTATAGTGCTTGCACCCATGAAGGTAATAATTAAAGAGCTTTATCAGCAGGTGTTTTGACCCGGGCCATTTTTAACTGTTTTTTGATGTAGTGTTCACATATAATCTAGGTAAGGGGAGTACAATGCAATGTAGGGTTACTATGAGGCATTGTATGATGATGCCTTTCCCGGATTAGGAACAACCAGTTATGTATCCGGCAAATCGATGCGGAGGTGGTCTTATGAATCAATGGGGAAAGGGAGATCCGGTAAATCTTTCGGATTTACTGAAAATTACACCCGTTGCAAACGAAATTCTTCATCT
>DUSB01000209.1 GCA_012840625.1 Syntrophomonadaceae bacterium | reverse complement strand
GTACGGTATGACCGCTTCAATCTTCCCGCCTAATACTTCCAGGGCATTCTTGGCCTCCTCCACCTCTTTTTCATAATTTCTACCCTTCCATAAAAACATTTTCCCACCGACATGCAGCAGGGGCAGGCCATATTCTAATAAAACATTCATCGATGCCACTGCACGACAGGTGCAATAATCAAAGCTGCCCCGCAGTTCATTCCTGCCAGCTTCTTCTGCTCTTAGGCGCAGCACTTCAACATGTTCAAGCTGTAGCTCTGCAGTAAGCTTGCTTAAAAACTGGCTTTTTTTCAGGTCTGATTCAATCAGGGTAAAGGCGCTGTCTCTACAAGCCAAAGCCAGAATCAATCCCGGAAAACCAGCCCCGGTGCCAATATCAACGATTCTACTATCCGCAAGGGAATAATAATCCAGAATGGCCAGGCTATCTTTAATATGCATATTCACATCTTCCCCGCTTGAACGCCGGCTGATAAGATTATGCTTTTGGTTTTCCGCTAGCAGTATTTCTTTAAATTGATTTACATTAATTTCCATATTCATGTTCGTAATTCCTTCTTTTTTTCTCCAGATAAATGAGCAGAACGCTGATGTCAGCAGGGCTTACACCACCAATTCTCGACGCCTGTCCGATAGAAACCGGTCGAATTTCCTGTAGATTTTGCTTTGCTTCACTGGACAGACCATAGACATCCTGGTAGTTAATATCTTCCGGAATCGGCTTATTCTCAAGCTTCTCAAAGCGCTGCACCTGTTCTCTTTGTTTATTAATGTAGCCTTCGTATTTGGCCTGAATTTCGACCTGGTCCAGAATTTCCTTTTCATATTGATCTATATAGTCAAGTTCCACAAAATTCTCTATTTTTACTTCAGGACGCCGCAGCAGCTCCCACAGGGAGATGCGATCCCGTATCGGTGCAGATTTCCTGGCCCTTAAAAATTTACTGATGGTATCATCGGCTGGCGTTACCGTTAGCTGTTGTAATGTATTCCTTAAGGCTTCGATTTTACTCTTTTTTGCTAGAAAGCGATTCCATCTTTCATCACTAACCAAGCCTATTTCTCTCCCTTTCTCCGTTAAACGCAGATCCGCATTATCCTGACGGAGCAGCAGACGATATTCTGCCCTGGAGGTAAGCAGACGATAGGGCTCATGAAGTTCTTTGGTAATGAGATCATCAATCAGAACCCCAATATATGATTCGCTGCGCAGCAGGGTGAAAGGGGGCTGGCCCTTTACTTTTAAAGCAGCATTAATGCCTGCTATCAGTCCCTGAGCAGCAGCCTCTTCATAGCCCGAAGTACCATTAATCTGCCCGGCAGTAAAAAGCCCCTCCACTTTCATGCATTCCAGGCTTGGTTTTAATTGCGATGGCACAACATAATCATATTCTATGGCATAGCCAGTACGGATCATTTTAACATTCTCTAAACCGGGAATACTGTACAGCACCTGCACCTGCACATCTTCAGGCAGGCTGGTATTCAGTCCCTGTATATACATTTCGTCTGTGTCCCGACCTTCAGGTTCAATAAAAAGCTGATGGGCATCTCTATTAGCAAAGTGAACCACCTTGTCTTCAAAAGAAGGACAATAACGCGGTCCTTTCCCCTGTATTACACCAGTAAACATAGGGGCCCGGTCCAGATTAGCCCTGACGATGGCATGGGTTTCGGTGGTTGAATGGGTCAACCAGCAGGATAACTGCTCTCGATCCGGAGGATCGCTCATAAATGAAAAGCAATAAGGCTCCTCATCCCCGGGCTGTTCGATCATTTTGCTGAAATCCACTGATTTGCGATCAATCCGCGGCGGGGTACCGGTTTTAAAGCGGCCCATACTGAGGCCTAATTTTTTAAGGCTTTGCGATAGTTCGGTAGCTGGATATTGGTTCCCGGGGCCGCCATCATAAACAACATCCCCGATAATAATACGACCCTGCAGATAAGTGCCTGAGGTAATGACCACCGCACCGCATTCAAATCTGGCCCCGGTCCTGGTAATAATAGCAGATACTCCCCTGTCATCAGTTTCCACCGCTACTGCTTCTCCCATTAAAAGATCCAGGTTTTCCTGATCTAACAGCGTTTTGGTCATTTCTTTCTGGTATTCTTTTTTGTCAATCTGAGCCCGTAAAGCCTGAACAGCTGGACCTTTAGCAGTATTAATCATTCGTATCTGGATGTTTGCTTTGTCGATCATGATGCCCATTTCCCCACCCAGCGCATCAATTTCACGCACCAGCTGTGCCTTGGCCGGACCTCCGATGGATGGATTACATGGCATTAAGGCGATGGTATCAATATTTAACGTTATCAGCAGCGTCTGTACGCCCATCCTCGCTGCCGCCAGCGCCGCCTCACAACCTGCATGTCCAGCGCCAATAACAATCACATCATATTTTCCTGCTTCATATATCATGATCTTCCTCCATACAAAAGGATTATTTTCCAATGCAAAATTCCTGGAAAATTCTGTCCAGCACTTCCTCGTGAAAACTCTTTCCCGTAATTTCTCCCAGTGCCTCAACGGCACCATGAATATCAACACTCAAACATTCTAAGGGAACCTGCTCCAGCGACTGCAAGGCACTGACAATAAAATCCCGGCTGCGCAAAAGGGCTTCCTTCTGCCTCAAGGTGGTCATGATTTCCATTCCTTCATCACTGCCGCTCTTCTCTAATACCATGGCTTCAATACATTGCTCCAGCTCATCTAAACCCGTTTCCTCTTTAACCGATCCCCGAATAACCCGCAGCAAGCCAAAGTTTTCCTCTAGCTCCTGGGCGCTAATTTCCTTGTCTTCCAGGTCCTCTTTATTAACCAGAACAATCAGCCTTTCTTGATCAATGCTGGCGTAGATCTCCCTGTCTTCTTCAGTAATACCTGTACTTACGTCCAGTAAAAAAATTACTACATCAGCTTGCTCAATGGTTTCCCTGGAGCGCCGCACACCGATTTTCTCCACCAGGTCTTCCGTCTCTCTTATGCCGGCCGTGTCCATGATCTGTACCGGAATTCCCCGGATCGTAATTATCTCATCTATAACATCTCTGGTGGTTCCAGGTATATCAGTAACAATAGCTTTATCTTTACCGATAAGGAGGTTTAACAGGCTTGACTTGCCTACATTGGGCTTACCACATATAGCCAGTTTAATCCCCTGCCGGTATAGTTCCCCTCGTTCACCAGCGGCTAGAAATCTTTCCACGCTTTCCTGGCTTTCCTGCAGCACCTGGCGCAATTCTTCATAATCAGGATCGCCCACTTCATCAGGAAAATCGATACTGGCTTCCACCAGAGCATTGGCATAAATCAAGCGTTCTTCTAGTTTTTCCAGGTATTCACTTAATTTACCCTGCAGCTGCTGCATGGCCAGCTTCAATCCCCGGTCTGAACGCGCACGAATAATATCTATGACTGCTTCGGCCTGGTCAAGAGATAATCTCCCATTTAAAAAAGCCCGCCGGGTAAATTCCCCTGGTTCAGCAATGCGTGCACCTGCATCCATACAGCGCTGCAGACAGCGTTCTATAGGCAGCAGGCCCCCATGACAATTGATCTCCACCACATCTTCGCCGGTATAGGAGCGAGGAGCCCGCATAACAGTCAGCAGCACCTCGTCTACCGCTTCTCCATGGGCATCAAGGATCCAGCCCAGGGTAAGGGTATAACCTGCTTTTTTGGTAATATCGGTTTCCGGATTATAGGGCTGAAAGATTTGCGCTGCTTTTTGAATAACATCTGGTCCGCTCATACGGACAATCCCCACCCCTGATTCACCAGGGGGTGTAGATAGAGCAACAATATCATCACGGTACATTGCTTTCACCACTCTTTCCTTAGCTCTCAGACGATACATTATAATAAATTATTATATATCTTTCCAGAATTATTTGTTTCTACAAGTGCTGAAAATAAGATTCTATCTATTACAATACCTTAAAGAAAAGCATTGACCAAAAAGTCCATAAAAAAAGGCCCTATACAGGGCCTTTGCTTTCTATTTTTTTAGAGAAATGACCACCTTTCGATTGGGTTCATTCCCCATCGAATAAGTTACCACCTGTGGATCTTCCTGGAGAACCGTATGTACGATTCTTCTTTCCTGAGAATTCATAGGCCGCATCACTACATTTTTCTTGGTTCGCTTAACCTTATCGGAAAGACGCAAGGCTAATGATTCCAATGATTCCTCTTTCTTTTTACGGTAGTCTTCCACATCAACAACCAGGCGAATTCTGTCTTCCTTTTCCCGGTGCCGATTAATTATCAAACCGGCAATATATTGCACTGCATTTAGAGTCTCACCTTTACGCCCGATCAATAAACCCATATCGTTCCCGGTGACATTAATCTTCACCACGCCATCATCCCACACCAGCTCTTGAATCCTATAATCGATTTTCATTCGCTGCAAAAGGTTTTCTACCACTTCTCTGGCTTCTTCTTCAGGTTTCTCACGCATCGTTACCCTTACCAGGGCGGGCTTGTTGCCGATAAATCCTAAAATCCCACGGGTCGGTTCTTCTAAAATTTCAACCTCTACATCCTCAATTTCGCAACCCAGATCATCGAGGGCAGCCTTGATGGCTTCGTCAACGCTTTTTCCCCTTTTTTCTACTGTTTGGGTTTTCATTTTTCTTTTTTCCTCCTTTATCCCTCCCTGAGACCGGTTGATTTGCTGTCTTTTTGCCATTTTTCTTTTGTTTCTTGCCAGTTGTTTGTTTGGCAGCTTCTTTTTTATTCTTTTCCTGGACTTCCTGGACCTTGGCACTGTTTTTACTTTCTGCCACGGCCTTCTTTGACCTCTTAGCTGGGCTGTCTTCAGT
>DUSB01000023.1 GCA_012840625.1 Syntrophomonadaceae bacterium | reverse complement strand
GATAGACCATGAAGCTTCTTCTTTTTTTACTGCCTTAAACCCTTTGTTTAATAAGAAATTCATGCTTTTCCATTTCTAAAATAAGATTCATTAACAAATTAACATAAAAATATACTATAATAAGATTTGTAGTTAAGAGTATGGTAGGAAGCCAAGCAGAAAAAACAGTAGGATGGAAGTGATGCAGCTTATATTTTTACAGGAAACAAATTCAACTTTTTCGCGGCGAAAGGGTTGGATTTTTTTGTTTTTTGTTTATTTATAAGTCTGCTACTAGAAGGGGAGGTCAATTTTTATGCCGATTACGGAATTTCTTTCTCAGAATGCCAGCCGCTATTCTGATGAAGTGAGTTTAGTTGAACGTGAACCTGCTGTGAACAGCCGCAGGGAGATTAGCTGGTTAGAATTTGATCAACTGGCCAATCAGTTTGCCCATGCACTGCAGGATCGCGGTATAAAAAAAGGTGATAAGGTAGCTCTCTTGATGATGAACTGTCTGGAATGGCTGCCGATTTATTTTGGTATTCTTAAAACGGGAGCCCTGGCTGTGCCGTTGAATTTTCGCTTTACCAGTGATGAAATTCAAAAGTGTCTGGAAACAGCGGAAGCCAGGACATTGGTCTACGGCCCTGAATTTATAGATAGAATTAAAAACATTCATGAAGGCGGCTTTCAGCTGGAGCATTACATTTTTGTTGGTGATGCCTGTCCATCTATAGCGGAGAGTTTCTGGCAGATGGTTTCAGCCTATCCGGTCTACGAGCCAGAACAATTAATTACTGACGAGGATGATGCGGCGCTGTATTTTACTTCCGGTACCACCGGAACACCGAAAGCCATTCTTCTAACGCATGGTAATCTGGTATCATCCTGTATTACGGAAAACAAGAACCATTTTCAGACCCATGAGGATAACTTTCTTTGCATACCGCCCTTGTATCATTGTGGGGCTAAAATGCACTGGTTTGGCAGCCTGTTGGTAGGCTCTAAAGCGGTTCTTTTGCGTGGGGTTGATCCTCGCTGGATCCTGGAAACAGTATCGGAAGAAAAGGTTACCATTGTCTGGTTGCTGGTACCCTGGGCGCAGGATATTTTGGATGCCATTGATGGTGGGGAAATTAAGGTGGAAGATTATGAGCTTGATCAATGGCGCCTGATGCACATTGGGGCACAGCCGGTGCCGGCCAGCCTGGTACTCAGATGGAAACAACATTTTCCGCATCATGATTACGATACCAATTATGGACTCAGTGAAGCTACCGGTCCTGGCTGCATTCATCTGGGTGTGGAGAACATTCATAAAGTAGGAGCGATCGGTATTCCGGGATTTAACTGGGAAGCAATGATTGTTGACGAAGAAGGTCGACAGGTTCCGCGGGGAAAGGTTGGGGAGTTGCTGCTAAGAGGGCCGGGAGTAATGAAGGGCTATTATAAAAATGAAGTGGCCAGCATCAAGGCTCTAAAAAACGGCTGGCTGCATACCGGTGATATGGCCAGGCAGGATAAAGAGGGCTTTATCTATCTGGTAGATCGCAAGAAGGATTTGATTATATCGGGGGGAG
>DUSB01000022.1 GCA_012840625.1 Syntrophomonadaceae bacterium | reverse complement strand
GAATAGGAGTATCGATATGGTAATGAGAACCGCCATGTTTGTATAACCGGCCACCTGTCCCGCCAGCTCATTAAAGTTAAGGGTTCCAAAAATAATCTGTAGAAAGAGAATACCCAGTAAAAGACCAAAATCTCCAATTCGGTTGGTTACAAAGGCTTTTATAGCAGCATTTTTGGCGGAATTACGTCCAAACCAGAATCCGATTAATAAGTAGGAGCAAATTCCCACCAATTCCCAGAATACAAAAAGCTGCCCGAAGTTATTAGCTATCACCAGACCTAACATGGAACCAGCAAAGATACTCTGGTAAGCAAAATAGCTCGCCAAACCCGGGTCATCCTTCATATAACCAAGCGAATAAATCTGTACCAATAAAGCTACCGTAGTAACCACAAACAGCATTACTGCCGCCAAGGGATCGATTAGTATGCCCATATCCACTTTTAAACCGGGCATTTCCAGCCACCTTACAGCGACTTCATAAACTGCGTTCTGTGGGCCTGTAAACACCGTTATAGCCGTTAATAATGACAGGACAAAAGATCCCGCCACCGCCGCAATAGAAAGAAAGGCGGAGAATTTTGGCCAGCGGTGAAAGAGCAGACCAATTAAGGCAAAAGCCAGGAAGGGCAGGAAAGGAATCAACCATGTATTTGTTAGTATGTTCTGCAAATTCATTACACCTGCCTTACCATTTCAGCAGATTGAAATCATGCAAGTTGACTGATTTCTTCTGCCGGAAAATATTAATAATTAACGCCAGTCCTACTGCCACCTCTGCAGCTGCCACGACGATCACGAAAAGTGCAAACAGCTGACCAACACCTGTATCGGGAACAACGTATTTATTGATAGCCACAAAGTTAATGTTAACCGCATTGAGCATCAGTTCCACAGCCATCAAAACTGCAATAGCACTGCGCTTTGCTAATACCCCAAAGAGGCCTATGCCGAAAAGGAGGGTCGCAAGAATTAGATAATGAGTTAGACCTATCATTTATGTTCCGCTCCTCTCGCCAGAATAATAGCGCCAACCACTGCAACCAGCAGTAGGAGAGCCGCCAGTTCTAAAGGTATGACATAATCTCCCAGCATTAAGCCGGTCAGCAATCCCAATTCATCGCCAGAGACTGGAGCAACCTTTTCCGGGAAGCTTGTAAACCAGATAGATCCCACCAGGGCCCCTACCAGTAATATGGTCAGGTAGGTACCTGCCATGATATTGGGAATATTCGGGCTGGGTAGATTTGTTTTTTCCGGATCCTGATTCATGACCAGCATGATGGCAAATATAATCAGGACAGATATGGCTCCTGCATAGACCAGAATCTGTACCAGTCCCAAAAAGCCTGCATGCATAGTAAAATAGATTCCGGCCACACCCAGAAAAGAAAACACCAGCATAATAGCGCTGTGTACAATATTTTTAAACAGTACCACACCCAGAGCAGTAAGGAGAGTAAAACCGGCTAAAATGATAAAGGCCAGATCGGCCAAACTGATATCCATTTACTGATCCCCTCCTTTTTCGCGCTCTTTTAATTCTTTTTTCACAAACGCCAGCGCAACTTTTTTCGCTTTTTCCTTATCTGTAATCATCATCTCTGCCATTCTGGCCAGTTTCTTTTCATCGGCCATTAGCACTGCTGCTAAGACCTCTACCTGTTCTTCACCATCAAGTACCCTGGCCAGCACCTTCTGTGGGTTTTTATTGATAGCATTTATCATGGCTCGTAGCTGCTTCTCTTTCTTATCATCCGCAGCTGTCTGCGTATCCTGGTCGGAGGTTTTTTGGGCTGCTTCTTGCTGATCCAGCTCCGGGGGACGATGGTAAACCCTTTTAATATCATCACGATGAAATTGTGACAGCTCAAAATCATGCGTAAAGTACAAGCTATTAGTGGGACAGTCCTCTACGCAAAGATTGCAAAACATGCAGTATTGTAGATCAATGGTATACTGCATAAGTTTTTTCTTCTTACTATCCTCATCTTTAGCTGTTTCCATACTAAGAACATTATTGGGACAATTTCGTATACATATCCCGCAAGCAATACATTTTTCAAAATCAAAGGCCAGCGAACCACGAAAACGTTCCTGCAGATGGGGCATTTGTTCCGGATACCGTACCACCAGATCTTTTTTCTCGAAACTATGTTTAAATGTTATCCATAGTCCTTTAAGCAATCCTTTTCCATACACGATTTACCACCACCCCATCCATTTGAAAAACTCCAGACCAAAACCTGTCAACACTAGATTGGCCAGGCTTACCGGCAGTAGAATTTTCCAGCTAAAACTCATCAAGTGGTCCATGCGTATGCGAGGAAAGGTCCATTTCATCCACATAAAGACCAGCATGATTAAGTAGGTCTTAATAATAATCCACAACCAGGAAGGTAAACCCGGTCCCTGCCATCCACCAAAAAACATGGTGGCACACAAAGCAGAAACGGCTACCAAATTGGTATACTCTGCCAGGAAGAAAAGCGCCCAGCGCATCCCCGTATATTCGGTATATGCACCAGCTGTAAGCTCCTGCTCTGCTTCTGGCATATCGAATGGCCCTCGATTTAATTCCGCTGTTGCCGCTATAAAATAAGTAATAAAGGCGATCGGCTGCAATAAGACAAACCATATATTACCCTGGGCAACAACAATATCTGATAAACGCAGTGAACCGGCAATCATTACTACCCCCAGCAATGAAATAGCCAGAGGAATTTCATATGAAATCATCTGCGCTACCGCACGCATGGCACCCAGCATGGACCATTTATTATTTGATCCCCATCCTGCCATGAGCAGGCAGATGGTACTCAGTGAACCAATGGAAATAAAATAAAGCAATCCAACATTAAAATCGACCACCTGCATACCGTCTCCCATTGGAATCACGGCATATAACATGACCGATACGACAATAAAAAACAAGGGGGCGGTCATGAAAATCCACTTATCCGTTCTAGAAGGAATAATATCTTCCTTGGTTAAAAGTTTGATCGCATCCGCTATAGTCTGGAAAGCCCCATAAGGTCCCAAACGATTTGGGCCCAGGCGTAGCTGGATAAATCCGGATACTTTCCTCTCCAACCAGATAAGGATGATAACGTTGATCGTAACAATCATCACAATACACAACCACTGGACAATTAGTAGAACAAAGTCCGCCCAGCCAGCGGAAAGTCCCAGCCCCATCAACCAATTAACCAGAGCCTGTGCAATATCGGTAAACCAGTGTTCCATATCCTATACGCTCCTCCTATCTGTCAGATTCGCCCAGAACGGGATCAAGCGTTGCGATATTGGCGATAATATCCTGCAGCTTCCCACCTCTGGATATGATGGGTAAAACCATCAAATTTATAAAGGAAGGAGCCCGTACATGCAGGCGGTAAGGTTTATTACCACCGTCAGCGACAATATAGTACCCCAATTCTCCTTTGGACGATTCGATACGATGATAGATTTCCCAACCGGATTCAGGTTTCAAAACCCGCGGTACCTTGGTCCGAATATCCCCCTGGGGAAGAGCATCCAGAGCTTGCTCGATAATGCGAGCACTTTCCTTAATTTCTTCCAAACGCACAATGTACCGATTCCAGCTATCGCCTTTAGTACCAAGCGGCACATCAAATTCAAAGCGATCGTAAATACCATAAGGTTCTGCCTTGCGGATATCATAATCGATCCCACAGGCACGCAGATTGGGGCCGGTTACTCCATAAGCTATCGCATCTTCTGCCGATAAGGTTCCCACCCCTTTGATACGGCATTGTAAAATTTCATTGCCGGTAATAAGTCCATTGTATTCATCAATCATTTGAGGCAAATCGTCCAAAAAACTACGGGCAGCAGCATAAAAGGTTTCCGGTACATCTTCAGCTATGCCACCAATACGCATATAGGATGCAATCATCCTCTGCCCGCTGGTCATCTCAAACATATCCATAATCCGTTCACGATCACGCAAACAGTAAATTAAACCCGTCGTAGCTCCCAGATCTATAGCCATACTGCCAATAAAAATTAAGTGGGAACTAATGCGTGAAAATTCTGCCATTATAACCCGTAGATACTCGGCGCGCTCCGGCACCTCAATACCCATCATCTTCTCTACCGCCTGGCAGTAACCCAGCGTTGGCAAATGAGAGGCTAAATAATCCAGGCGCGATGCATAGGGAACAAACTGAGGGTAAGTCCGACTTTCAGCTATTTTCTCTATCGAGCGGTGGACATAACCAAGATGCACAATTGCATCCACCACATTTTCCCCATCCATCAAGGCTTCTACATGTAAGCCACCATGGGTACTCGGATGCTGAGGCCCGATGTTAATTATATATTGGTCTGTTTGCAGCAACTTAATCACCCCTCCTTCTTGAAATCTTTTCGCAAAGGATGTCCTGCAAAGTCATCCGGTAATAAGATCCTTACTAAATTTGGATGTCCTTGAAAACTAATCCCCATCAGATCATATGCTTCTCGTTCCTGCCAATCTGCAGTTGGATAGATATCCATGATAGAAGGCAGCTCAGCCTTATTTCGGCTAACACGCACTTTCACTGCTACTTTATAATTATCCGGTATAGAATACAGGTGATAGACCAGCTCAAATTCCTCCTCATAATCTACCGCACAAAGATTGGCCAAGTGATTGAAACCATAACGCTGGCGTAAAGTTTCCATTAGGGCCGGGAGATCCTGCGCATCGATTTTTAAATAAGTGAAAAAGGCATCCTCATCAATCTCCAGCTTTTCTCCCATTTCCTGCTGCAATTCCTGAAGCATAGCCTCCAGGTTAAATACATCCATGTACAATCACACCTCCAGGCACCTTACTTTTTGCCCATCACTTTTTGTTTCAATTCCAGTAGTCCATGAAAAAGGGCCTCCGGTCGAGGGGGACAACCAGGAACAAAAACATCTACCTTAAACAAGCTATCCGCTCCTGGCAGTACACTGTATCCATCACGAAAAGGCCCTCCACTGGTAGCACAGTTCCCCATTGCCAGTACCCATTTGGGCGAGGGCATCTGCTCATAAATACGCTGTACAGCAGGAGCCATCTTTACCGTAATAGGCCCGGCAACAACCAATAGATCGGCCTGCCGTGGGGAAGCACGGAAAACCTCGTATCCATAACGAGCTATGTCAAAACGTGAAGCCCCTGCCGCCATCATCTCAATCGGACAGCAGTTGCATCCGTAGGACAAGGGCCAAAAGGAATGGGCTCGCCCCCAATTCCATATTTTTTCTAATGTTGTAACTATGATTCCGTTTTTTTCCATCATCTCAAGGTCATCATCAGCTTGCTGTTTTAATACCATTCAAGCGCACCTTCTTTCCATGCATACCACAGTCCGATAAGTAAAAGGCTAATAAAAATCAGCATGGCAGCAAAAGCATAGATGCCCAGAAATTTAAACTTTGCCGCCCATGGAAAAAGAAAAACAACGCCCACATCAAAGGCCAGAAATACCAGTGCATACAGGAAATAACTTACCCGAAAACGGATCCAGGTTTTACCCTTGGTATCAACCCCGCATTCATAGGGAAGCATTTTATCTTCTGAAGATTTTGGTTTAGGACGAAACATCCAGGATGCAGCCATCGCCGCTATAGGAAATGCCATTGTTAACAACAAGAAGACCCCTATAGTCGCATAATCAGACAATACGCCAACCTCCTTTTTTAAGTTTTACCAATAGAGTAACAAGTTATCTTCTTTTTTATACAGGGAAATGCCCATTACAGACCCTATCTGAATTTGTCTCCTGCTCATACTTGATGTTATCATCAACGCTGCTTAGCAATATTTATTTCTCCTTGTGAGGTTTTTAACAATATCATTGAAATATTAACATGTTTCGCGATATTTAGACAAGGGGCGAGAGGGTATCTTGTTTTTTTGACAACTGTCAGAACTAAGGTTTCCGAAT
>DUSB01000208.1 GCA_012840625.1 Syntrophomonadaceae bacterium | reverse complement strand
GTACAGCGTTTAAAGGCCATGGAAAAAAGCACCGATGGTTTTGAATTGGCCAATCAGGATCTGGCGATTCGCGGTCCGGGAGAATTTTGGGGATTACGCCAGCACGGACTGCTGCAGTTTAAAGTGCTTGATCTGGTCCGCGATCAGAGCCTGATCAATAAAACCGCGCGGCTCATTGACGAAATTGAGTCTGATCCCGGTTGGGAAAAAGAGATTCAACTATTAATAATAAATAAATTTAAACGATCCAGGCAAATCGCTCCTAACTAACCACAATCTAATGAAAATAAAATTTCATAAAAAAATCAATGCTAATACTGCAGTAACTTAAAACTGCAGTATTTTATTTTTATCAGAAAGGAGACATTCTATGACAAGGGCACCTAAAAAACAAAAAAGAAAAATGAAACAGGAAGATTCCCGGCGCGAAAAAAACAGTCTGGATCATCTAAAATATGAGATTGCACAGGAACATGGTCTCAAAGCTGATCAGAGCCCAAGTACAAAATCTTAAAAAGAATACAAATACTTCTAGCATAGCACTGTCGACAATGGACACAATATGACTACCAGAGATAAGGAGGTGAAGAACAGATGGCAAACAGAGGTAACAGGCTGTTAGTCCCCCAGGCCAAAGCTGCTATGGATCAGTTCAAATATGAAGCAGCTCAGGAAGTTGGTGTAAACCTGAAACAGGGTTACAATGGTGACCTGACCTCTCAGCAGGCTGGAAGCATCGGTGGTCAGATGGTCAAAAAAATGATCCAGGCCTACGAACAAAACCAAGCTGGTGCAGGAACAATCTCTTAAAAAATAAGAAATAATATATCATCATACTAAAAAAGACAAGCGGATGAATTACATTCCGCTTGTTTTCATTTGCACCTTATTAGAATTAATATTGTCAGCTGATTTAAGTGGCATAAAGTTCCAGCTGTTCAGTAGAGATATCAGGAAAGAGCGAACAGGCTACTCCCATAGATATAATATGGGCGCTGTTTTCAATAATTTCATCAATTTCTTTGGGGGTAACCGCCAGGCTGCCGCCAAAATGGGATAAAACTTCGCGCACCATATTTAGCGCTCGTGTTTCCTGATAGGTGATGCCAGCATCAACACAATAGCTATGAACCGCCTGATTGGCAATTACCGCTGCATTGACGATAGTTGGGCACCCGATAGCAATAACCGGAATACCCAGCACCTGTTCTGTTAACGCATGGCGGGCGTTACCGACCCCGGCTCCCGGTTGAATACCGGTATTTGACATTTGAATAGTGGTTCCAATACGCTCTACATTCTGAGCGGCCAGGGCATCAACCACTACCAGAAGAGAAGGCTGTATTTTTTCTACAATCCCTTTAATAACTTCAAAGGTTTCCAGGCCGGTTATACCCAGGACACCGGGAGCGATTCCACAGACCGGCCGCATGCCTTCTACCAGAGCCTCCGGAGCGTGCTGGTGATAATGACGGGTAATGGGACTATATTCAATAAATTTTGGTCCCAGGGCATCCGGGGTAGCACGCCAATTACCCAGACCTACCAGCAGTACTGTCTGTCCCGGCTGTAGGCGATCGCCAATTAAAAGGGACATACTTTTTTTCATCGCGGCGATGATTTCATCTCTTACATAGGGATCACGAATTTTTAAAGGAGGGGATTCAATGGTGACATAAGTACCTACCGGGCGACCCATGGTTTTTTCTGCAGCCGGATCCTTGATGATGATGGTATTAATTTTTATCTGTTCCATCTGTTCAACTTTTTCTTCGACGCCGGGTATTTCCTGATCTTTACTTCCCCTTACCAGATCGCGTGCTTCCACTGCCAGATCCACATAAAGGTTATAATAGTTGTGAATATGCTGCATTAAACATCTGTCCTTTCGTGGTATTAGGTTTATAGATACTATTTACCTTTCCCGCAAGATTCATCCAGAAAATTAAAATGGCGGCCGTGCAGACCGCCATTTTGGGGAGAGGAGAATTTTGT
>DUSB01000207.1 GCA_012840625.1 Syntrophomonadaceae bacterium | reverse complement strand
GTATAGGAGAGAAACAGATGCTTCTGGGTCCGGGTAAGGGAATTGTAAAGCAGAAATCGCTCTTCCTGATCACGGCGCTGCCGATCAGGAAGCAGGTCAAAACCCTGCGATAGGAGATGTTCTATTTCCTCATCTGTCATCAGGCTTTCATTGCTGGATAGTGACGGCAGCACCCCATCATTGACCCCCAGTACAAACAGGATCTGGATGCTGCGACTTTTAGAACGCTGAATGCTCCCCACCAGTACCTGATCAACACCGGTAGGTATTATCCCCAGCTCATAGGAAGCAAATCCCGCTTCGATAATCCTTTTGTAAGCGCGCAGGTCCATGTACTGATCACCCATAATTTCTACCATCTGATCAAGCATATCCAGCAACAGGTTCCATACCTGGGTCATCACATAAACCTGCTCAATTTCGCCCTGTTCTTGCAGTTCTTGAACTCGAATCTGGACTTTTTGAGCTGTTCCCATACGTTCTAATTGTTCGAAGAGCTGGCGGCTGAATTCTGTTACACTTTGCCTGCCGCGCATCGCCTCCTCAAAAGGCCGCATGATATCCATAAAGGCCTCTCTGGCGGTATTGACTTCTTCCCAAAGCTCTTCCTCACCCCAGATAAAAGGATGTTTCCAGCGTTCACCTTCAATCCCATAAGCAAGAGCATAGTTTTCTAATTGCTCATAGAGATTTGCATCCATGCCACTAAACCCGGTTTTAAAAAAGTCAAACACATCCCGATAGCGATAATTCTGATCCACAATGTTCATCATAGCTAGAATCAGGCGTACTATGGGGTTGTTCATAATATTCCTTTTTTCATCCATAAAAAAAGGAATACCATGCTCAGTAAATACACGTTGAATAGTACCCGCATAAAGATCCATATCGTTGCAGACCACAGCCATATCATTCCAGCGATAGCCTTTCTCGCGGGCCAGTTCTACCAGCTGACAGGCCATGCTTTGTACCTCTTGATAGCGATTGGGAGCCGCCGAAATCCGAATACATTCCGGTACTGCAGGAAAGGTTTGAAATGGATAAGCGTAAAGCTCAGTTTCAACATGCAAGATCTCGGCGGTCTTAAAGCGATCTGCCCCGAAGGTATCCAGATTGATAAGCTGCTCTGTCAGGCCCTTTTTGACCGCCATTTCATGTACTCTGGTATAGCTCTGTCGGCTCAAATTAAACAAGTCGGCATCACGCTGCTGCGCTTCCGTACTCATGGTAAAACTGATGCTGATTTCTGCTGCTAAAGATAATAATTGTTCCAGCAGACGAAGACTTTGCGAAGAAAAGGTGGTAAAGCCATCTATCCAGATTTTAGCACCCTGCAAAAAGGAACATTCCGGCATTTTTTCAATGTATAAGTTCACCTCATCATCCGGATCCAAATAGCGCCCCTGCAGATAGCTATTAAATGCCTGGTATAGAAGCCTGATATCCTGCAGCTTCTGCTGTAAAACAGGCTGTGTCTCTGCATCGCAATGATCCAGCATGGCAGCAAGATCCATGTCCTCCTGTTTGATCTGAGAAAATAGCTCCGCAAGCTTTTCAACAAAGCCCTCCTGCCGGCAGGCGGTCTGGTACAGGGTTAGATTCCGTACATTTTCGTCAATAATCTTTTTCAGTACCATGACCTTGCCGGTTTCATTCAGGACTACCCTGGTAATCCCACCCGCATCTTGCAGCACCCTGCGCCCCAAACTGCTAAAACTCATTACCTCAACTTGCATGATCCCCTTGCTGCCCAGAGCAGCAATTAAATCACGCTCTGCCTGCAGGGTGTACTGCTCCGGGACCAGCAGGATAAGGGCTTCTCCCTGATGTTGCTGCAGAGCTTTACGAATATCCTGATGAATATAATAGCTCTTCCCTTTGCCGGAACGAGCAAAAACATATCGTAAGACCAAACATCTCACTCTCCCTATTAGCAGTAAATCTTCTCCCTTATCGAACAAGTATTCTACTAGCAGGGCAAAAAATCCTTTTTTATGTAAAAACAAAAACGGGATCTAAAAAAAGACTTCCCAATTTGCACCGGCTCTGGTAGATTATCATATAGACTTTTTAGCTAAAAAGGGAGCAAAGTAAAATGAAGACAGGATTAATTCTACTCATAATTGGCCTTGTTATGGTGCTGTATTTTTATATAACCTATAAGCATTCGACTAAACATCTGGCAGAAATAAAAGAAGAGGACCCGGTTAGCTACTACCTGGACCTCTTTATGCATCTATTACCCGTTCCTTTCTGGGTAGGTCTGATTGGTTTAGCGGTAATCATAGTGGCGATTATTATTATTTTGGTTAATATTCCCTGGAACTTTTAAAGGGTTTGCTCTTAATCCATAAGCAGTATTCGGGCTCCAATAACCAGTAATGCCACCCCCAGCAGATCAATATAGTGAAAATCAAACTTTTTCATACCCAGAATACCCAAACTGTCAATAAGAACAGCACTTAAGATCTGGCATACAATAATAGCGGTGGTGGCATTGGTCACCCCAATCTGAGGAATAGAGCGTACCAGCGTGTAAATAATAATGACATTTAAGAAGCCGCCCAAAAAATAATACCAGCTGACTTCGCCCAGCCTGCTGAAATTGGCAAAACCAATTCTCAATACCAGAATGAAAAACAAGGTGGTCATCAGGCCAATTACGTGTACAATAAAGGTTGATTCCCAGACCCCGAGTGCTTTACCCAAGGCTCCGTTTAGAGTTCCCTGTAATGCCATGGCGGCACCTGAAATCCCCGCCAGAAGCAGATAAAATAGATTAGGCATGCTTGTTGAAACCCCTTGCGTTTTTATTAGTTTCCTCACAAGCACCATGCCTTATACATCCTGTTCCCTCTTACATGAACGTAGCCAGAAAAATAATAAGCATACCCAGCCAAAAGCCTTGCCATCGGGATGTGCGATCATACTGCCGGGCCTGAGGCATAAGCTGAAAAACTACCAGATAAATCATGATACCCGAAGCAAAACCCAACATAAACGGTAAGAGAGCCGGTAGATAAAATACTAGGCAGTGACCCAGAATGGTTCCCAGCGGTGTGATCAACCCTATCAGCAGTGTACGTAATAAAATATCGCCGCGGCTCATTCCCCCCATGATGAGAGGTGCAGCAATCGCCATTCCTTCCGGGATGTTATGAATGCCTATTCCCAGCGCAATTACCATGCCAGTACGTGCTTTGAGTGCATCACCAAAAGCAATCGCCATACCCTCGGGAAGATCATGCAGGGCAATACCCAGCATAATCAGGTAGCCTAGATTAAGTAAATTATTCGTTGCTGATGCAGGCTGAAAGAGATAGATTCCTACCCTGATCATCAAAAGGATTCCTAAAGCAATACCCAGCAAAGCCAGAACCTGCCCGGTAAATAAAAGCGCTGAGGGCATCATATCGAAAAGTACCACCGCTACCATAACCCCAGCGGCCAAACCTAGGAAAAACGCTAAATCCCTATTGCTCCAGTTTTTTCTTAAAAATAAGAAAAATGCCCCCAGGGCTGTACAGAGCCCGGCCAATCCACTCCATACTAAACTGTTCAAAACAATCCTCTCCCTAAAATTGCCCTGTCATATGTTTATGATCAAGCCGGAAAAAATAGCAAAAAATAGCTTAGAATAGAGAGTAAAATATGGAGGGAGTATAAATGTATAAAAGAACCATTCGCACCCAAAAGGAAACTGAGTGGATTGATATCACCGCTATAATAAAGGAGATTGTTCATCAGCATGGTAAGGAGGCCCGTCTTTGCACGATTTTTGTCCCCCACACCACCGCCGGTATTACAATTAATGAAAACGCTGATCCTGATGTACACCATGACATGTCTATGGGTTTGGAACGCATGGTGCCTGCTGATCAAGCCTTTCGGCATCGGGAGGGAAATTCTCATGCCCATATAAAAGCCAGCCTGCTGGGCAGTTCAGTAACCGTGATCATTGATCAAGGTTCTTTGCAGCTTGGCACCTGGCAGGGTATATACCTGGCGGAATTTGATGGCCCTCGCCAGCGGCAGGTTTATATTCAGCTCTTGTAAGCATCTATGTCATTCCGGGCACAGCCTGGAAAACAGGCTGCGCCCGGAATGAAGCACACAATCTGGCAAGCAGCTATTTTTCTATTCATAATCCTGCCAGCTGGCGCATATCCTCACAATGAGGAGGTGTTGCTTGTGCTTGCAAAACTACCCATTGAATTAAAAGCACTTTTTTACTCACTGCTCATTGCTCTGCTTTTGTCCGTATTGTTTGCTGCACTGCTGTGCTTTACCGGGCTGAAGGGAAGTGCCCTGTATGCCATGGCCAAGATTACCCTGGTTGTCAGTGTTTTTATGGGAGGATGCTATGTCAGTAAACGATATGCCAGTAAAGGATTGATTCACGGCTTCAGTATGGGGGTATTATTCTTTACATTTCTGCTTATTCTGAGCCTTATAGTCGATCCCAATTACATTGATATCAAAACCCTGCTCACCAATCTGGCTCTGTGCCTAGTCTCCGGGGGAGCAGGTGGTATTTTGGGTATTGGCCTGTCCGAACTATAAAAGCGCAAAAAGGGGAGAACCCCTGATTACGCAGTACGGATTAGCCCCAGTACTTAAGTAAAAAGTTTCTAACAAAGCCAGGAATACGAAAATAATAGACCTTCACCTTGTTCACCCTTTCCATCCTCTCAACTTACGTTATTATATGATGGAGATGAACAAAAGGTGCTGCTTTCTATTAAAATATAACAAGCCGGCAGTCTAGAGCCATGGTTCCAGGCAGGTAGAAAGCTCCTGCTTGCCCACCCTGATAATCTCCTTGATAGGAATACTGTTTTGCAAAACCCGGCCATATTTTTTCCTGACCAGTCGAGAATCCAGTACAATAATAGCCCCCCGATCCTCCTCACTGCGAATTAGTCTTCCTATCCCCTGCTTAAATCGGACTGCAGTATCCGGCAGCATAAAATGCTGAAAACTATTCTTACCCTGTAAACGGTAATAGCGATCCCAAGCACTGGAAAAGGGCTCCTGGGGAGAACGAAAAGGGAGCTTCACTATCACTAAACAGGTGAGCTCATCTCCTTTAAGATCAATCCCTTCCCAAAATGTTTCCAGCCCAAATAATACTGCCGGGGAGGATTTTTTAAATTCTGCCATAACCGTATCAAAATCACCATCCTCATTTTGCACCAGAAAGCGAATATCCTGGCTTTCCAGAGCTGGTCTGAGTATAGATGCTACTTCCAGCATTTGCTTGCGGGAGGTAAAGAGCACCAGCGTATGCTCACCCGCCTTTAATAAAACATCATGTAAAACCTTGATTAATTCGGTATTAAATTGTTTGTGGCCTGGATCAGGCATATCTTCAACCACAAAAAGCCGCGCCTGCCGCTCGAAATCAAAAGGAGAATCCTCCAGCAAAGTAAGCACCCGTTCTTCATCAGCATAGGGTTGCAGTCCACTACGCTGAATAAAATTATCGAAGCTCCGATTCACTGCCAACGTGGCTGAAACCATTACCAGAGAACGCAGCTGGGAGTAAAGCTTCTCCGCCAGGTTTTCCCCGGAAAAAATGCTGGCAGAACAAACAGCAGCTGCCTGTCCCTGATACCATTCGATCCATACCACCCGGTCATGAGCCTGAAGATCCTCTTCCATGATACTGAAAACGGTATCACTTATTTCCTGCAATACCTCTCTAAAATTTTCTAATTGCACACCATCTTCTTCTCCATCCAATTCTTTAACCAGAACATTCATTTTATAAAGAAGGGCATGCATAGTCTGCTGCCATTCCAGATACAGATCAAACACTTTATAAAACCATTCCGCCTCCATATCCTGAGCCGTTAATACATAAGTATTGCTCTGTTCCCCGGCTTTTCGCATAGCACCATCTAAAATATTAAAATAACTTGCACTTAAAGCGTTAATCTGTTCCATATAGCTGCGAATTTCATCCAGCATAGACTTGTAGTTAGGATAAACTGCATACAGATGCATTAAGAAACCCTTGCTTACCTGCCGTTCTTTATGAAAGAGCGCTCGTAAGATCCGCTGCAGCTCCTGATAAGCAAAGCGCCTGGACAGCTGTTCAAAACTGACACGGATAAAGGTATGGGCTTCATCGATGATAAGATGCTCATACTGCGGCAGGATACTATGATCCATCTGCAGATCCGATAAGAGCAGAGCGTGGTTGCTTACAATCAGATCGGCCTTTTCCAACTGTTTAAGCATTTTGAGCCGGAAACATTTATCGCGGTAAGGACAGAGATCACGAAGACATTGGTGGCGATCAGCCGCCAGGATCGGCCAGTACTTCATCTTATCACCAGGTAAAGAAAGTTCTTTGCGATCTCCCGTATCGGTGCTTTCTGCCCAGGTTAAAACCGCCTGGAAAAAATCCAGAGCCTCGTCTTCCAGTTCTCGCCGTCCGGCCAGAATATTCATGTATTTATTCCAGCACAGATAGTTTTCCCGCCCCTTGGCCTCCATGTAGCGAAAAGGCTGATTCAAAATCTTTGCTAACTCCGGCAAATCATGATCCACGATCTGTCCCTGCAGAGCACGAGTACGCGTGGAGATGACCACTTTGCTTCCCTCCTGCCGGGCCCATAAAATGGCCGGGACCAGATAGGCATAGCTTTTTCCTATCCCCGTACCTGCTTCTGCAACCAGGAAGGCATCCTCCTGAAAAACCCGGGTAATACCCCGCGCCATAGTATGCTGTTCCTTACGGTATTGAAAACCGGGCATCTGCTGGACCAGTATCCCCTGCGGAGAAAAAATATCTTCTATTTGCTTTTCCAATGAATTCATTATGTTCCTTCCTATTCACCCTATTTCCTCCAGATAAGGATAAGCCCGCCGTTATTATTAAAACAGCGGGCTCTTTTATTATAACTTAGATTTCGATTTTCTGGATCCTGTTTTTGCCTCGATCCTTCTGTACGTAATAAATGCCGTTCATCTGCACGCGGTTTTGCTTGAGAACCTGTAAACAGGAATTAAAATCATCCGGAGCCACCTTAACCGACAAACCGCAGCTAGCAGATATCTCTCGCAAAGTGGGAATCATGATGAAATCCATGCCTTCATCTTTTAACACCCGCTCTGCTTTCAAGGCATGAGAGGCGGATACAAAAGTAAACAGATTATATTGATCCATCTGTAAAAAAGACTTACTCAAGTTCTACCCTCCTGCTTAATACTGTAAAGGTCCGGTATTAAAAAAGCTTGCCTTACAATGTCCAACTAATTGCTCCCCTGAATAGACATAAGCTTCTGCAAAGATCATATTTTTACCCTGTTTTAATACCCTGCCTCTGGCTTCCAGCAAACTTCCCACTGGCGCTGCAGCTAGAAAGGCGGTCGAACAATCCACCGTTACCCCCATGACTCCCAGACTGCGAATCGCATTTCCCATCGCCGCATCGGCCATAGCCATAATAATACCCCCGTGAATTAAGGAGGCCGGGTTGGTATGCCTCTCATCCGTTTGCAGGGTAAAAACTGCTTCTCCTTTTGCAATGGATTGCAGCTGTAGCCCCACTAATTGATAAAAGGCAGTTTTTTCTACTGTATCGTAAATATACTGAATTAAGCCGGGATCAGATAGTTTCTCCACAACATAAATCCTCCTGTTTCGGTCTAAATTAATGATATTATAACATAACCACATGCAACTGTTTCATAACAAATAGTTATACATTACTTTAAAGGCAACAAGAGCTTTTTAGTCGAATAAATAAAACCATCACGGTACAAGCTATAATACAAATTTTCTAAGCTGGAGGTCTGGTTATGCTGGAAAACAAGAAGCTTTTATTAATTCCTCTGGCCGTACTCATCATTTTCCTGGGGTCTTTATTCTATTACCTGAACAGGGATGTAGAAAAGAGAACAGCAAAAAAGCCGGACATAGTCCGGCCAAAACAGGATCAAGATCTTAGCTGGTATATAGAATTTACCGTC
>DUSB01000206.1 GCA_012840625.1 Syntrophomonadaceae bacterium | reverse complement strand
GAGTCTGCCCAATACCGTATCTAAGACACCACCCACTTCCCCGGCGCGTATCATACTGATATAAAGGGGAGAAAAAATACGCGGATGGGCTGCCAGTGCTTCCCAAAAAGCTGATCCAGCCTTAATATCTTCTTTCACCCGCTCCAGCACCCTGATCATGGTTTTATTACTCGTCTGCACCTGCAGAATATCCAGACATCGTAAAAGGGGAAGCCCGGCTCCCAGCATAGCCGATAGCTGCCGGCTCATCATGCTCAGTTCTCGAAGGGTTATCCGGGGTTGAAGGAAAGAAAGCTCCCCTGCCTTCCTTCTCTCTGGCTTCTCCTCCAGGCCTACAATAAAATACCCCTGACTGAGAAGATAATCGATAACATGATCGCGATTCTCTGCCCCCAGCACACCAGTTTGCAGCCTCCCCTGTGCATCACGCACCCGATACTGGAACTGCATGTGATTCCCTCCTTCCGACCGCGGCTTTTCAACGCTGTGTATGCATCTGCCCGGCAGGGTCCAGGGGATGAATCATTCTTCGGCGCAGCTCCTGCAGGGAAATCAAGTCTTGCTGGTAAAGATCTTGCAGTGAATTATCCATAGTGCACATTCCCTCTGCACTACCCGTCTGCATAGCTGAATAGAGTTGATGGGTTTTGTTCTCTCTTATCAAGCTGCGTACTGCAGGTGTAGCTCTTAAAAGTTCAACGGCTACTACCCGCCCTGGTCGGTCTATCCGGGGTATTAACTGCTGGCAAATGATGCCCTGTAAACAGGTAGCCAGCTGTATACGGATCTGCTCCTGCTGATAATCAGGAAAAACATCCACCACCCGTTCCACCGTTTGTGCCACCGTTGCTGAATGCAGCGTGGCCAGGACCAGATGTCCGGTCTCGGCAGCTGTTATGGTAGTGGCTATGGTATCTAAATCCCGCATTTCTCCCACCAGAATTACATCAGGATCCTGCCGCAGAGCAGCTCGCAGGCCGGAAGAAAAACTGGAGGTATCACTGCCTACTTCGCGCTGATTTACAATAGAGCACTGATGCTGATGCAGGTATTCAATCGGATCCTCCAGGGTCAGAATGTTTAGACGGCGATTTCGATTCATATGGTCAACCATGGAGGCTAGGGTGGTGGATTTTCCTGACCCGGCGATGCCGCTTACCAAAATCAGGCCTGTTTCCATCATGGCTAACTCTGCTATCGTATCCGGCAGACCCAGGGTGGAAAGCTGGGGAATATACATAGGGATAATGCGTATAGCAGCTGCGCATGATCCTCGCTGTAAAAACAGATTAACCCGCACCCTGCCTAGGCCTGAAAAGGCGCTGGAAAAATCAAGCTCCCCCTCTTGCATCAGATCTTCAATCATTTCCCGCCGGGGAAGCAGTTCTGTTCCTAACCGCCGGGTATCTTCGACCGTCAAGCGCTTATCCTCGGCTCGGGTTATTAAATCACCATTTACCCTGAATACGGGCGGCTGATAAACGGTAAGATGAATATCGGAGGCCCCCATTTTTATAGCGGTTTGAATAATATGCCGGGCGGTATAGCTTCCCATTACTCATCCTCCTAACAGGAGAACTTTCATAAGTTCTTCCAATGATATAAGCCCCTGCAGAGCTTTTTCCAATCCATCCTCTTTCAGACTTACCAATCCTTCCTGTACTGCCATGTCCATCAATTCATCTTCTGACTGATAACCCTGCATAATCATCTGCCGCAATTGATGACCGGGCAGCATGACTTCCTGTAAAGCAATCCTGCCCCGGTAACCCTGCTGCCTGCACAGCGAGCATCCACATGGCTGAAAAAAGAGCCGCTGGCTGTATTCAGGTATACCCAGCTTTACTGCCATTTCTTCCGATAGAAACAATTCCTTACGGCAGGCCGGGCAGAGGCGCCGTACCAATCTCTGCGATATAATTCCCACCAGACAAGCCGCCAGTAAAAACCCTTCAATACCTATATCACGTAAACGGGTCAGCGTCCCCACTGCGCTATTGGTATGCAGGGTGGAAAAAAGCAGATGACCGGTCAGGCTGGCCTGTACTGCCAATTCAGCCGTCTCCAGATCTCGAATTTCTCCTACCATGATGACATCAGGATCCTGCCGCAAAATAGAGCGCAGACCAGTGGCAAAATTCAGCCCTGCTTTAGGATTTATCTGTACCTGATTAACGCCGGCAATGGTATACTCTATCGGATCTTCCAGGGTAATGATGTTTTTTTCTATAGAGTTTATCTCATTTAATAATGCATAGAGGGTAGTGGTTTTACCTGATCCGGTCGGACCTGTTACCAGCAGCATGCCATAAGGGGAACGAGCCAGAGCTTTTATTCGCTGCTGATTTTTATCTGAAAAACCCAGTTCATCTACCTGCATTAGCGCATAACCCCGATCCAGAATCCGTATTGCTGTTTTTTCCCCCATGGCAGTAGGAAGAGTGGATACTCTAAAATCCACCTCGCGCTGATCAACCTCCATCTTAAAGCGTCCATCCTGAGGCAGGCGTTTCTCCGCAATGTCCATATTAGCCATAATTTTAAGGCGGGAAACCATAGCGTTTAATGCAGTTTTAGGCAGGTTTAATACTTCATAAAGTTTCCCATCGACACGAAAGCGAACCCGTATACAGCTTTCTTGTGGTTCAATATGTACATCACTGCAGTATCCCTGTACAGCCCGTATAAGTAAAGAGTTCACCATTCGTATAATGGGAGCCTCCTCATCAATACTCCCTCCCGGCAGCTGATAAGATACTTCATAATCTTCCGCAACTAACTGACCCAGAATTTGTTCCAGATCTGGATCCACCTGCAAAGCCAGGTATTGCTGGATGGCCATGTCTATCTCTTTTTCACTGCTCAGCACTGGTATAATACTTAAACCTGTAGCTGCCGTTATATCATCGAGTAACTTTTGATTTAGTGGATCCACCATAGCCAGTATCAGAGAATGTTCCTTTCTGGTCACGGGCAGAACCTTGTAGCGGCGGATGTAGTATGTGGGAAGCATCCTGACGGTTTCAGGATCAAGCTTAAACTGGCTGATCTGAACATAAGGAATTCCCAGAACAAATTCCAGCGCTGCTGACAGCTGTTGTTCGGTCATATATCCTTTTCTAACCAGAATTTCACCGATCTTTCCCCCGGTTTTCTGCTGTTCTTCCAGGGCATGATCTAATTCCTGACGGCTTATGATCCCCGTATCAATAAGGACTTCTCCTATCCTTTTGTTTTGTAACACGATACCCTCCTGCTTAATCTGCAGATCTGACAATAGTTTAATTTTTCTACATCCATGCTAAATTTCCTTTTATTTCTAATAAATAACTGTTTATTCCATCAAGATGCCTGTCAGACTTGCATTTTTCCCTTGCATAAAAAATCGGGTGGATTTACCTGACAGTAAATTCACCCGATGATCGCTTTCTATCTTTTATAGTTTATAAACTATAATATGTTTTTAAGCTGTTGCAAAAGATCATTAACTACAGCATCGACGTCTTTCTCACTGGTATTTACGCGGATGTCAGCACACCGATAGTAAGGCTCGCGCTCTTCCAGCATAAGCCTGATATCTTCTTCCGTAGTACCTTTTTTAAGCAGGGGACGAATCCCTTTTTTGCGGCTGACCCGGGCAAATATATCTTCAGGAGAAGCGTCCAGGCATACCAGTATCCCATTCCTTTTTAAATGATCTACGTTCTCAGACGATAAGACCACTCCACCACCGGTGGCAATAACTAGGTTACTGCGCTGGGATAATTTTTTGGCCATCAACTGCTCTTCCGAGCGAAAACGAACTTCCCCGTGTTTACGAAAGATTTCTGCCACCGTCATATTGGAAACGCGCTCAATCTCCCGATCCATATCTACAAACTCACGTTTTAAGCGCTGAGCTAATCTTGATCCTACTGAGCTCTTTCCCGTTCCCATAAATCCAATTAACACAATATTTTTATTCATATTCACACCTTTATACTATTGCTAGAGGATGTTCACCAGCTACGTTAATACAGCATTAATAATATATATGCAGTCTGCAACCATTTTGACCTGCTTTGAAACATCATCTGTTTTTACACATTAGACAGCAGGATCTGCCATCTATATCCTGTTCCTGGTATCTTACCAGTCAAGCTAGGCTAAGGAGTATCCGATACCCTTACCCTTGCAGCCACAGGGTTGACAATCACATAAGAGTAATGCTTGCCACCCTTCAAGGTTACTGTACCTCCTGTACAGGCTCCGCTGGGATAAAAAATACAGGTCGGTACCCCGGCCTGCCGGGATGTAAAGCTGGTATCCCCAACAAACCTTATTCCTTCGCTCAAATGATACCGGGAGCCACCTACCACCCGGTATTGATTCTGACCCTCTTGGGTATAAAAT
>DUSB01000205.1 GCA_012840625.1 Syntrophomonadaceae bacterium | reverse complement strand
CCTCGATACAATCCGAGCAGAGGTTTACAGCCATTTCTATGACATTTTCCAGTTCCCGGATGTTGCCAGGCCAATTATAGTTCTGCATAACTTTGATGGCTTCTTCACTAATATCAATGGTCCCTCTGCCCAACTTATTGGCATAGACCAGGGCAAAATGCCGGGCCAGAAGTGCAATGTCATCTTTACGTTCTCTAAGTGGTGGAATTAATATGTTGATAACATTTAAACGATAATAAAGATCGGCACGAAATTCGCCAGCCTGTATGAGCTCATCCAGGCATTGGTTGGTAGCAGATATCAGGCGAAAGTCCACCGGGATAGCCTGATTTCCCCCTACCGGTACCACCATGCGTTCCTGCAGCACACGCAGGAGCTTTGACTGTAATTCCAGCGGCATATCTCCGATCTCATCTAAAAAAAGGGTGCCGCCACTGGCCTGTACAAATTTGCCCTGCATACCACCACGCCGGGCGCCGGTAAAAGCACCTTCAACATAACCAAACAATTCCGTTTCAATAAGTTCGCTAGGAATAGCGGCACAGTTGATGGCGACAAAGGGACCCTTTTTGCCATAGCTGGCGTTATGAATAGCCTGGGCAAATAGTTCTTTGCCTGTCCCGCTTTCTCCGCTTATTAACACACTGGAAGGACTGGGAGCAATCGCCCGGGCTAATTTAATCAGGCGTACAAACTCCTTATCCTGTCCAATAATATCTTTAAATTCAAAATAGTTCGGTTTGGCGTTAGTCGCTTCCCTGCTTACTGTAGGTCTTATTTTAAGATTATAGCCTACTACATATCTCTCATAGCGAACCAGAGGATGCAGGCGGGCTAACAAGCCTACTTCCCTATATTCCGTTTCAAACCATATAGGATAGGGTGCCTGGCTGTTATCCCGGGAGCGCATCGTTTCCCATTCATCACCTAGATAGCTGCTGATATGCGTACCGATGAGGTCGTTTTTATCTACCCCGATAAGTGACTCGGCTTCTGCATTCACCTGTAAAATTTTACCTTCGGCGGAAATAAGAATCATTCCACAGTCATTGTCTAATTTGTTAAAAAATTCCTTTAATAGGAACAGCTCGTCCAGATAACGCCGAGTTTCCAGCATTTTTGAACTAGCACCCTGAATGGTCTCAATAATAAAATCCAGAATCCCGCTCTGCAAAATTGTAGCGCTATCTTTTTCCAGCGGTATAAAAAACCCAACACTGCCTATCAATTTATCCCCTTTTAAAATGGGGATGCCAACGGAAATAAAGGAGTGTAGAATATGTAAATAGTGCTCCGGCCCAATCTTTTTAATCGGCACACGTTTTTTCAGCGCCGCGCCAATGCCATTCTCCCCTATCCTTGATGTTGCCAAGGAACAGCCCGGGGTCAGGAGATTTTCAATTCTTTGATCTGCTGTTTGCACATAAACCAGATTGCCTTGCTCGTCGGTTAAAATTAGATTATCAATCAGGGTAATGTTTTCGTTGATTAAATCCTGTAAATTACGGCTCATATACAGGAGTTCGTAGTGTTCCTGCTTTTTTCCCGCCATTAATTCAGCCCCAAAAACGGGGCTTAGCCTGTTGACATCCGGATTTACCATAGCTGGAGAATCAGATGACTGCTTAACGCTATAATCCATATTGTCTACGTTATTTTTATTTTCCTTTCCCCTGTCATTCATCTCTACAATCTCTCCAGACATATGCTCCGAATTTGTTCCCAATGCAACATTACAATGTCATATCATATAAAATTGTAACATTTTGTTGAGGATCGTCAAATATGTTCAAGGACCCGAGCCGAAGCTCGGGTCCTTGCAATGACAGGAGTTGGTATGAAGTTTACTTATACAAACGGATTATAACCGCCTTTGCTCAAGTATTTTCCAATAACCATTTTTTGTACTTCTTCTGTTCCTTCGAAAATCTGCATAATCTTAGCATCGCGCAGGTATTTTTCCATCGGGTATTCCTTGGTAAATCCATATCCACCATATACCTGAACACCATCAATACCATTTAACATCGCAGCCTGACCAGCATGCAATTTAGCCATAGAGGAAACGGTCTTGAAAGGCATTCCATTGTCCTGTAAATAAGCGGCCTTTAAGTAGAGCAAGCGAGCAGTCTCAGTACGAACAGCCATTTCAGCCAGCTTGAACTGTATAGCCTGGAAAGCAGCAATCGGTTTACCAAACTGCTGTCTTTCATTAGCATAGCTTATTGAATCCTCTAAAGCTGCCTGAGAAACGCCAGTAGCCATTGCCCCAACAGCAGTACGGGAAAGATCCAGAGTTTCCATCAAAATAGGTACACCTTTACCTTCGCCGCCCAGAAGGAAGGAGGCAGGAACCCGTACATCTTCAAAGATTACGGAAGTGGTACTGGAGCTACGTATACCCAATTTATCTTCCTTGGGGCCAATCGAGACTCCGGGCCAGTCTCTGTCAACCATAAATGCACAGATCCCTTTGTTACCAAGCTTTTTATCCAGGGTAGCGAAAACAGAGAACTGCTTGGCAATACCGCCGTTAGTAATAAACTGTTTGGTCCCATTTAGGATATAGTCATTACCGTCTTTGACACATTTAGTAGACATGCCCAGAGCATCAGAGCCGGCACCGGGTTCGGTAAGACAGAATCCAGCAATAGCGCCTTCCATCTGGCGGCCATACCACCATTTTTTCTGTTCATCATTGGCTCCAACCAAGATGGGGTCTGTAGCCAATAAAGCAGATGCAATCATGGTACAAGCCGTTCCGGCATCACCATTACCAATTGCTTCACAAATTAAACATCTGGATACATTATCCAGACCGTCTCCACCATATTCAGCCGGAACGCCTATGGTCATAAGACCTAATTCCTGCATTTTGGCAATTGTTTCCATGGGAACTTCATCATTCTTGTCCCATTCAATTGCATTAGGTTTAAGTTCATTGGCAGCAAAATCAGAAGCCATCTGTCTGATCATTTCTTGTTCTTCTGTTAGGTGAAAATCCATGGTATTACCTCCCAAAAATACATTAATAATGCTTTTTATTCAATCTATATCCTTCGCTTAGATGTCTCTGGTCCACAGTGAAGCCATAGCCGGTCCGCCACCTACACAAACAGATGCTCCACCAGTTGTAGCGCCGATCCGCTTCATTTCGTAGTACAAAGAAACAATAATCCGTAAAGCGGTACATCCAACCGGGTGACCTAGAGCGATGCCTGATCCATTATGGTTACAGTTTTCCAGAGTTAGATCAATATTAAAGTCTTCTTTAAGCTTCCTCTGACAGCCAATAAATTGTGGGGCAAACGCCTTATTAATCTCCCAGTAATCAACATCTTCATATTTCCATCCAGCATTCTTTAATGCTTTGGGAATAGCAACAGCAGGTCCCAGACCCATATATTTAGGATCAACACCTTCTGCACCAAAAGCAACCAATTTAAGCAGCGGCTTTATGCCAAGTTCTTCTGCTTTTTTCTTGCTCATGATAATCACAGCTGCAGCACCATCATTAATCCCGGAAGCATTGGCGGCTGTAACAATACCATCCTTAATGAAAACGGGTTTTAATTTAGCCATTTTTTCCAGGCTGGTACCCCGCATAGGATGTTCATCGGTATCAATTACGACTTCACCCTTCCTGGTTTTGAGCACATAAGGAACAATCTCTTCCTTAAATCGCCCTTCATCAATAGCCTTGATCGCATTCTGATGATCTTTTAAAGCTAGTTCATCGCATTCTTCACGGGTAATATTATAGAGCTTGGCTACATTTTCAGCAGTAACACCCATGTGACCTGGAACTAACTGGTCAACCAGTCCATCATGAAGCATAGCATCTTCAACACTACCCTGACCCATCCTATAGCCCATTCTGGCCTTGGGCAGCATGTAGGGAGCATTGGTCATGTTTTCGGCTCCTACCACCAATGCCACATCCGTTTCACCGAGCTGGATATTGTGACATGCAACCTGTAAAGCCCTCATACCTGAGGTGCAGTTCTGGTTAACGTTTACCGCACCACTTCTAAAGGGTAAGCCACAGGCCATACCTACCTGGCGAGCCGGTAACGATCCCTGCATATGTGGAAAGGTTTCACCCATAACGATTTCGTCAATTATTTCTGGATCGACCCCTGCTCTTTTAATGGCTTCCTGGCCTACTAAAATGGCCATGTCCTTGGCCTGTACATCTTTAAACTGGCCTAGAAATTTTCCGATAGCTGTTCTGCATCCACTTACAATTACAACTTCCTGGGTCATGCTACGACACTCCTTTCATATTTAGCCTTTTGGCTTCCGCACTAATGTAAAAGCATGGAATATTGTTTTCGCTGAGCCAATTTGAGATTATTACTATGCAACTTAATATGCATTAGGTTTGGTGATCCTGGCGCATATTATACTGATTTCGATTAAACTCCTATAAACATAATTTACATTATTTTTATATAAATTATGTTTTTGTAATAACTCAGCGCAAACATTGCTAAATGACTAACTGCTATAAGTAATTGCAAAGAGCATGCCAAATTGTGAACTTGAGTGCAATCGACCTAAAACCCTGGTCTGTAGGTAGTTTAGAAAGAAAAAATTTAAAAATGAATTTTGACGGTCAGACTTTTAAACGCAGTTTTTTGTACCGTTTTGAAACAATTTATTGGGATATGGGTCTTAAAGTTGGATGTGCTGTGGTTTTTTGTCGATTTGAGGGAGGGTGTTTCATAATGGGGCAATGTTTCAAAATGGAACAGTGAGGGTTGCCCGATCAGGAGAGAGCTTAAAGACGCAGGCTGGATACAGCTGCGTCTTTAAGGAATATACTTATCCTTTATTTTTTAATACCTCTTTGTCTTCCAGCATGGCCAGACGGATAACCTGCTCATAAAGCCTGCTGAAATTCTCCGGGGTTAGAGACTGTTTGCCATCGGAAAGAGCGCGATCAGGATCCTGATGAACTTCAATCATCAGGCCATCGGCTCCGGCAGCTATGGCGGCTTTGGCTATCGGTCGCACCATTTCCCATTTTCCTGTAGCATGGGAAGGATCAACAATAATCGGTAAATGAGATAACTGTTTTATCAGGGGTACAGCACCAATATCTACGGTGTTGCGGGTATAAGGTTCAAAGGTACGAATACCCCGCTCACATAGTATAACCTGCTCGTTCCCGCCTGATACAATATATTCCGCCGCCAGCAGCCATTCTTCAATGGTAGCGGATAAACCACGTTTAAGAAGTATGGGCTTGTCCAGCTGACCCAGTTCCTCCAGTAGAGAGTAATTTTGCATATTACGACTGCCTACCTGCAATATGTCGACTGTATCATAGAGTACGTCCAGATCGCGTACATCCATAACTTCGGTAATCACCGGTAAGCCTGTAATACTGCGCGCCTCAGCCATTATATCCAATCCACTCTGACCCAAACCTTTGAAGGAATAAGGAGAGGTGCGGGGTTTAAAAAGACCACCCCGCAGTATATGCACACCTAGGTGCTGGAGCATGACCGCTAATTCTAAATAAGCTTCACTGCTCTCTACTGCACATGGGCCTGCGATCATGGTACAGTACCCTTCACCGATAATCACATCATTGCCCCCGGGAGCCGGAATATGAATACGGGTAGGTTCTGATTTATATTCAGTTGAAACCATTTTAAAGGGTTTCATAAGCAATCCTCCATTATGTATGCAATAAGAATTATATCACTTTCTCCGGGGGATAAAAGTAGTTAACGGCCACTTGTTAATAGAACCTGCCTTATTTTTATTATAAACCATAGCCCTTGATGCTGCTGACCGATATTAATGCTGCAGAAGTAAGTATGCACCTTCATGATAGAGCTGCTAACGGAGTTAAAACCGATGCTATACAATAAACAGGAGAAAATGAGATAATATAATAGTATTTACAGCTGGTTTATCATTAATAAAGGAGATTTTCGATGATCAAGATAGGCGTTTGCCAGATGCAGGTAGGCCATAACAAAGCAGAAAATCTATCTCGAGCAGAAAAGATGATTCAAGCAGCCGCCAATCAGGGAGCTGAAATGGTAATATTGCCCGAAATATTTAACTCTCCTTACCAGATGAATCTGCTCCCTACTTATGCGGAAAAGGAAGGAGAAGCAAGCACTCAATTTCTTGCCCGGATGGCCAGACAATGCCGGGTACTGTTAATTGGCGGAACCATTCCTGAAAAAGAAGGTAATCACATCTACAACAGCTGCTTTGTTTACAATCGCGATGGTTCCAAACTGGCCCGGTATAGAAAAATGCATCTGTTTGATATTGATATTCCTGGTCAGATTTATTTCCAGGAGTCCGATGTTTTATCACCGGGAAATGAGCTGACACTGATAAAAACAGCTCATACCACCCTGGCTATTCTGATATGTTATGATATTCGTTTCCCGGAACTAGCGCGTATAGCAGCATTAAAAGGAGCGGAGATCCTAATCGTTCCCGCTGCTTTTAATACTACCACCGGTCCTGAGCATTGGGAATTGCTGATGCGGGCCCGGGCTCTGGATAACCAGGTTTTTCTTATCGCCGCCGCACCAGCTTATAATCCGGATTCCTCCTACCCCTGCTGGGGGCATTCTATGCTGGTAGACCCCTGGGGCCAAGTGCTGGCCGGGTGTGGAGCTGAGGAAAATCTGCTTATTAGCTCAATAGAGCTTGACCGAATACAGCAGGTACGTAGACAGATTCCCGTTATGGCCCAGCGCAGAACGAAACTTTATACACAGCTTATGAAAAATGGACCGGAATAATCATTCTAGATCCTTTCGCAGCCGCTTTGCTTCCCGCAGATATACGTGTTTAATATCCTTTTGTTCTTTTTCAGTATTCACATGTATAAGGACGCGAATACATCGGTCCAGGGCTCCTTTGACTTCTATTTCTTGAAAACATAATAATGGAACCATACGCCAGCCCATCACCCGTGCCGCCTGGGCAGGGAAAGCTGACCGAATATCCGGTGTTACGGTAAAAAGAACACTGGCTACCTGCTCTACATCTATATCATTTAGACGCACAATCTCCTCCAGAAGCTCCCTGGTTGCAAAAATAATATCATCAGCACAATCTTCATCGACAGTGGTTGCTCCCCGAATACCTCTTAGTAACATTATGTGTCTCCTCTGTCATATATCTTAATCATAATTCCATGGTCTTTCTAGGGTACCGCCCGGTGGCCTAAACCAATGGCTACTTCATCCAAATGCAGCAGACCAATACCTAAAAAGATCGCCACGCTGATATGATCTTCGAATCTGGCAATACCAATCTTGCCTCCCACATTAAGTCCCAGCGCTTTGGGCATAATCTGGGTAAGGGCTTCCCGGGCTGCTCCTGCTACAGCTCCTTCATCGGGATGGGTATCCTTAATGACATTTTCTCTCTTTGCTGCCACTACGGATCGTTCTACGATTTTACCAGCTGAGCTGATAAACTCTCCACCATAATCAACCGCTACCGCTCTGACGCCATAATCTTCCAACAGCTCTTTTTTTAAGTCGGCCTCTTCCTGCCGGGAAAATGTCATTGCTATCTTAATAGCTGATGATGCCGCCACCTTACTACCTGTTTCCATGGCCATCCCACCTTTTCTTTCAATGTAGCATTATTTTACTATAACCTCACCCACCATGACTACTGTTCCATTAGCGGTATAAATCTCCCCGGGACATGGATATGCAAGCTTGGGTGAGCCTGATTTAATTATAAAATCAATGCGATGATGATAATAACTGGCATCAATTTCTATCCTGTCACCCGCACGAACAACACATTCAACCTCACGGCTGGTAAAGCGTTTTTTCTCCTGACCATTGATTAAAATTTTAGCATATGGCAAGGCTTCATAGTCCTTGATGGAAAAAACAATGACTGCTTCATTTGGCACGTGAACACTTTCATCAATGGTAGTGCGCTGCTGACTATAATCCACTCCCTGTACGGGAAAGTCAAAATTCTGCCCTTCCAGTCTTTCCCCCCAGCTAAGGTAAAAACGAACTGGATCAACAGTCATAATTCCCTGTACCACAACGATAAGCACCAGGCTCAATGCTGCCAGACGTATAAGTATTCGCTCCATCCGATGAATCCAATTTCTTTTCAAGCTATCCCGACCTTTACCTCTCCATATCTCTCTAATTTTATGCCGGGGCACCGGGATTTATCCATAGAAAACCAGACCAGCACCAGATCCCATGAAATAAGCTGAATAGAAATGGATTCTAAAAACAAAAAACAGCACCTGTAAATGCGGGTGCTGAAAATTATTTTTTTTATCGGCTGCGTAGTTCAATAAATACCGGTATTTACCGACCTATAAAAGCACACAGCCTTACTTCCAATTTTTCCTGGCGTATTCTACCCCGGCCAGAAAGGCTTCTTTATTTTTCTCGATAACCTTAGGATTCTTGCCTTTAAAGATCACATCAAAGTTATTCATCACGTCATCAAGGGATACGACTGACGTTTTCTGTATATACGCACCCAGCAGAATCATATTGGCTCCACGGGGATTATTCATCTTTTCAGCCAGTTCTGTTACCGGAAGCTGCAGCACATTCAAGTCATCACGTTCAGGAAGACGATCCACCAGTGATGAATTAAGCACCACCGTTCCATGCGGCTGAATTTTGGGTTCAAACTTATCCAGTGAAGGTCGATTCATAATAACAGCGGTCATCGGGTTCTCCGTAAGGGGTGAACTGATTTCCTCTTCCGCTATGGTAACCAGACAATTGGCCGTGCCCCCGCGCATCTCTGCTCCATAGGAAGGAACCCAGGATACATTCTTCCCTTCACCCATGGCGGCATGGGTAAGAAACTGCCCCATAGATAAAACACCTTGTCCTCCAAATCCTGCAAATAATACTTGTTCTTCCCTATCCATTTTGCCTATGCCTCCTTGTTTTTAAACTCACCCAATGGATAATAGGGTATCATGTTCTCATCAATCCATTCCAGCGCTTGAACGGGACTCAAACCCCAGTTGGTAGGACATGCCGATAGGATTTCTACCATGGTAAATCCCAGACCTTTTTGCTGTATTTCAAAGGCTTTTTTAATGGCTTTTTTGGTTCGCCTTACATTAGCAGGTTTGTTCACCGTAGTCCGGGCAATATAAGCCGAGCCTTCGTTTTCGGCTAGAATTTCGGCCATCCTGACCGGATATCCTTCTACCTCTGCTTTACGCCCATAGGGTGAGGTAGTGGTTACCTGCCCCAGCAGCGTAGTAGGAGCCATCTGTCCCCCGGTCATTCCATATACGGCATTATTAACAAAAATAACGGTAATTTTCTCACCCCGGGCCGAGGCATGTAAGATTTCTGCCATTCCAATGGAGGCTAAATCCCCATCTCCCTGATAGGTGAAAACAACATTTTCCGGTAGCATACGTTTTATACCGGTCGCAATAGCCGGAGCCCTGCCATGAGCAGCTTCCAGCATATCACAGTTAAAATAATCGTAAGCCAAGACCGCACAGCCAACTGGACATATACCAATGGTTTTTTCCCTGATGCCCAGTTCATCAATCACTTCTGCTACCAAACGATGAATAATTCCATGGGTACATCCCGGACAATAATGGTATTGAGCACCGGTTAAACTTTCCGGCCTAGCCGCTACTGTTTTCATTAGAATCCCTCCCTTTCAGCAATGCGTATAATTTCACTGTATATCTCTTCCGGATTAGGGATGATTCCAATGCGTCCGTAAAAATCAACCGGTACCGCTCCATCTACGGCCAGACGAATGTCTTCTATCATCTGACCCATGCTTATTTCTACCGATAAGAACATCTGCGCCTTTTCTGCCGCTTCTTTTATGATGGCATCTGGAAAAGGCCAGAGAGTGATCGGACGTATCAGTCCAACCTTTATACCCTGTTTACGAGCTTCGATTACTGCTTTTTTTACCACCCTGGACATGAGACCAAAAGCCACCAGGATTAAGTCTGCATCATCGGTCATAAAGGTCTCGGCTCTGCTCTCATTGGCCTGCAGTTGATCATATTTTCTTTGCAGGTGCTGGTTACGATGTTCCAGTACTTCCGGCGATAAATGCAGGGTATTGATAATATTGGGACTGCGACCGGCACAACCAGTTGTGGCCCATGGCTTCTCAATCGCTGGTTTAACCGGCTCCCGAACGTAAATCGGTTCCATCATTTGACCGAGCGTACCTTCTGCCATCAGCATTACCGGGATACGATAACGATCTGCCAGATCAAAGCCTTCAATGGCATAATCCATCATTTCCTGTACGCTGGATGGCGCCAGCACGATCAAGCGGTAGTCTCCATGTCCGCCACCCCGGGTAGCCTGAAAGTAATCAGATTGAGCCGGTTGAATCCCTCCCAAACCGGGCCCCCCACGTGATATGTTTACAATTAAACAGGGAAGCTCTGCTTCAGCAATAAATGAGATACCTTCCTGTTTAAGACTTATCCCTGGACCAGAAGACGCAGTCATAACACGCGCTCCGGTCGCGGCAGCTCCATAGACCATATTAATGGCTGCTAATTCACTTTCTGCCTGCAGAAAGATGCCGCCCAGTTGCGGGAATTTTCGGGCCATGTATTCTGCGATTTCACTGGAAGGGGTAATTGGATATCCGAAAAAACCCTGACATCCTGCAATGAGCGCCCCTTCAGCTAATGCTTCGTTTCCTTTCATCAAGATTTTCCCCATACCATCACTCCCTTTCCACCTCAATAACCAGATCCGGACACATCATCGCACATACAGCACATCCATTGCATTCTTCCGGATTAACAGCGGTTACTGGGTGATAACCCAGACTGTTAATGGTATGTTCATCCAGACCCAATACATTACGCGAACAAAAAGTAATACAAAGCTGACAGGCTTTACAGCGGTCTATTTCAAGATGGACCCTGCCCTTTGCCATCCCTCATTCCTCCCTATCTTGTTCCTACATTTCTACAATTTTCCTACAACCAGTTAGGTGCTAAATATAGGCGAAGGGCGCGAAGTTGATCCCCATATTCATTTAGTAAATCATGATAAAACCTTTCTTCCACCGTCAGATATGCTACGGGAATTCCCAGGCTTTCACTGAAGGTCATCACTTTACTATGCCCTTTACGGATGGTGTCCAGAGTTGTCTCTTTAACCAGATTGGGATTACTAATAATAGCCGTAAATTCCCTTTGTGCTGCGGCTTCCATCAGCTCCTTAACTTCCCTTAAAGACTCTATATTCTGGGAAAAAGGACGGTAAGGATTGACGACCAGATAAAAAATCGTCTTTCGCTGCATAAAGGCTTTTAGATATCCCAATACCAAAGAACCTACTTCATCCCCGGCGAGATCCACAATCATTTCATTATCCTGCTGGAGCATGCCAATTATCTCGCCAGGTATACTCGGTACATCACCAAAAGAAAGATCCGCCCGGGGGGCAACCACACGTATACCCTGGGACTCTAACATGTCTTTTGCTTCGCGGGAGGCAAAATATGGATTAACCAGATCTAGATCCGCCAGTACGGTCTTATGCTCAGCAGCCTGCTTACTCATTGCATAATTAAGAGCCAGCTCTGATTTTCCACTGCCAAATCCCCCGGCAAAAACAGTTATCTGTCCCACATGGTACTCCTTCGTTACGAATTTTCTTATCTTGTAATAATAGAACAAATGGCGGTGAAAATCAACAGGAGAATAGGATTTTCGGACATAGCAAATGAGCAAAATAAACAATAGTCGATCTGTAACCCATTAAATACTATATATGGCTATTCATAGTTGTTCTCCATTTGCTTATACATAAGATGAAAAAAACCTGCCGGTTGGGGTAACCGACAGGGGCTATTTTAGTCTGCCCCTATACGGCAAAAGTTTCTTCATCTGCTAATAGATCCGTCATGTTTGAAATAATTTGCTCGATAGCCAGCTCATCCAGATTCAAAAGCTGCATGGACTCAGAAGACAGTGGATACAACATGCCATCAACCCCCATACCAATACCCATCATCAAACATATCGCATCGGCTATATGAACAATAGCGGTGAGTTTTTTATTTTTTACTGCCTGTTCAGGCTGATGATGATAGGCAATTGCCTCCACCAGATCTTCCGGAAGGTTCCATTTTTCCGCTACCCTGGCCCCTATCTGAGCATGGTTAAAGCCCAGGATATCCTGTTCTGCCTGCATAAAAGGAATATCATCGGCTGCTGCTTTGTCTATGACTTCTTTATAGGCTTCCTTCATGTAGGTGTTTAAAATAACTTTGCCGATATCATGCAACAAACCTGCGGTGTAAGCTACATCCATGCCGATAAACTTTGAATACTGGGCCACACAGCGCGAAGCCATAGCCACCGATTGCGAATGACGCCATAGTTCTCCCTGTGCCAGGGCATATCCTTCCATTTCCTCGCTTAGCAAATCACTGACTGAAGCAGCCATGACAATACCGCGTACGGTTCTAAATCCTAAAAAGATGGTTGCGTCTGTTATGGAGGAAATCCGACGGGGAAAGCCATAGAAAGCCGAGTTTGCCAGGCGCAGAACCTTGGCCGTCATCCCCTGGTCCTGGTTCAGCACCTTATTAATATCCTGTGCAGTGGCATCAGGATCTTCAGTAAGCTGAATTATTTTCCCGACTACATGCGGCAGAGCAGGTAAATCATTGACCTGATCTACGATCTCTTCTAGTGTAATCTTCCCCATTCCCATCCTCCTTTCACAGCCTACCTCCAGTTGTTAAGCCTGCGCATAAGAAAATCCTTGAATTCTACTAATTCCTGACCCACCGTAAACAAGAGCCGTTCCAGATCATAACGGGTCAGCTCGATGGTGTCTGGAGCCAGTACTTCGACAGTACGAAATTCTTCTTGCATGCAAAATCTAATGGCATCTTCGATGGAATCGGAAGAAAAGGTAATAAGAACCGGTGCATATGCCAGCATCCTACCATTGATGTCGTCGGCTACGCAGTAAATTTCCTGACTCATGTCAATATCCTCGATATAGATGCCCTGTACTGGCACATTACGCAGTAAGGATACTTTTTGCTGACGGGTTTCCTCTGCCATCTGTTCTGGACTTTTGCCACCAAAAAGTGATTTGTTTTTCCCGGTGCCCGGATAATCCAGGCGCAAACGGGCACTCAGTCCGGCCATCAATCATCCACCCCTGTTTCGTAGCGTTTATATGCTGTAATGTCTGCTTTTAAGAATAGGCTTAAATAAACAAGATTTATTTTGTGCTGCAGTTTTTATATCGAGCATTTCTTTACATTCCTTAATCTTGTTGGCGCCTGCGTGTTGAAAATAGCTATCTTTTGATAGGAAAAAGGGTATTGTTCTTTTATTATATCAAAAAAGAAAAAGGGGGTGACCCTCAATTGGGTTACCTTTCATCCCTGATGAATGTCATGCAGGATGCTTCCAGCCCTGTTTTATATCTGACCTTCCCGGGCCAGTCCTATAAGTTTGTTTACCTCGGCCGGGTTTAAATAACGATATGAACCTGGCGCTACTCCTTTGAGGGTTAGAAAGGCAAAAGCGGTGCGCTCGAGATGAATAACGGGATGACCAATCGCCTGGCACATTCTCCGCACCTGCCGCTTTCTCCCCTCATGCAGGGTTATCTCGAGAAGAGATTCCCGGGCACTGGTGTGCAGGATATGCACCTGCGCAGGAGCTGTCCATCCATCCTCTAATTTAATCCCCTGTCTTAGCTTTTCAATCAGACTGTGTTTTACCCGGCCGCTCACCCGGGCCTGATAGGTCTTTTTCATTTCATAACGGGGGTGGAGCATAAGATTGGTGAAATAGCCATCATTACTTAACAGGAGCAGCCCCTGGGTTTCATAATCCAACCGTCCCACCGGATAAATTCTTTGTGGTAGTTCAGGCAGTAAATCTATAACCGTTTTGCGTCCATGGGGATCGCTGACACTGCTGATTACTCCGGAGGGCTTATTGAGCAGGAGGTAGATCTTTTTTTCTATAAAAACAGGCCGGCCTTCAAAGTAAACCTGATCTATTTCTGGATCAATATCGGTAGCAGGTTGACGCACAACCATGCCGTTTACGCTTATTTTACCTTCAGCTATTAATATTTCTGCCTTACGTCGAGATGTAATCCCGGCATGAGCCAGATATTGAGCTAATCTCATCTTCCTTCAACCCCTATAACTTATCTCTGACCATAGTATATACGATTTTTGTCCCCATCTTTACAGCAGGCTGAGTTTAAAGGGAGTTAAAAAGCAGATTGCAGATGTATATGGACGCTAACAAGCCGGCTACATCAGCGCTAAGGCCAGTAATTAAGGCATAACGTGACTTTTTAATGCCCACCGAACCAAAATAAACCGTCAGTACAAAAAAGGTGGTGTCGGTGGTTCCCTGCATTACTGAGGCCATACGCCCAATCATTGAATCGGGACCATAATATTTCATCAATTCAGTGGCCAGACCCAGACTGCCGCTTCCAGACAGCGGACGCATGATCGCCAGCGGCAGCACTTCTGCTGGAGCCCCTATGAGGGTAAGCAGGGGCTGAAAAGCCTGTATAAGCAAATCCATGGCCCCGGAAGAGCGAAAAACAGCAATGGCTACCAGCATCCCCACCAGAAAAGGGATAATTTTTACCGCAGTGATAAAGCCCTCCTCAGCACCTTCAACGAAAGCTTCATAAACGGGGACCTGACGAAAAAATCCATAAACCGGTATGACCAGGAGCAGAAAAGGAATAGCCCAGACTGAAACCGTAGTTAATATCGCAGGAAACATCAGCGTTTCTCCCTCCATGGACTGTGGGTTCTAAACCAGTAATCTAATGAAATGGCGACGATGGTAGCGCATAAAGTAGCAAAAATACAAGCCCCTACAATTTCAGTGGGATTGCTCGAACCAAAGGATACCCTGACGCCAATAATAGTAGCCGGAATCAGGGTAATACACGAGGTATTCAAAGCCAGGAAGGTACACATGGCGGTAGAGGCTTCATCTTTCTGCTGGTTTAATTTTTGCATCTCCTGCATGGCCTTCATACCAAACGGTGTAGCCGCGTTGCCCAGACCCAGCATATTGGCGCTGAGATTTAAAATAATAGCACCCATAGCCGGATGATCGGGAGGAATAGAAGGAAACAGCCGCCGCATAAGCGGTTTCAATAAACGAGCAATGGACTGAATCAGCCCACCTTTCTCGGCAATCTTCATGATTCCCAGCCATAAAGCCATAATTCCGACCAGATCAAAACATACCTCTACCGCCTGTCGGGCTGCATCCAGCGCTGCAGGGGTAATGACTTCTATATTCCCGTTGAATGCTGCCACCAGGATTCCTGTGGCCAGCATCCCCATCCAGATAATATTTAACATGCCTTTCTCCCTCCCCTTTAATTGTGAATTTTCGTCTTTTCCCTTTTTTACAGCCTCCTTTTATATAGCAGACTGCTCGCTTTCATCTTGTAGAAGGTATGAAAATGAGCAGAAAAATAGAACAGCCCGCGATTGCGGGCTGTTCTCTGCGTCTATTTTATATATTACAATCCTCGGTCTTTTTTCTGGCATTTTTTCGCTCCAGCAGGGCTTCTATTTTATCCATGATCTGGGGGGTAAGATCTACCACTCGTTCGGCCAGTGCATTGCCTTTTACGGATAAGAGACGGACATCGTTCATACGTACCACCAAAAAACCAATTGGCCGCACTGAAACACCTGCACCACTTCCACCACCGAATGGTAAGTTTTGACTCTTGTTGCTATTCACAAATTCATATTCACCACCACCGGCAACAAAACCGCAGGCTACCTGGGTGATAGGAATAATCACACTACCATCATTGGTTTCCACAGCGTCCCCAACCACTGTATTGACATCAACCATTTCTTTGATGCTTTGCATAGCTGTTTTCATAAGACCTTCTATGGGACGGCTTGAGTTGTTTTCCTGCTGTGTATCCATCCTTTAAACCACCACCTGATTCGTTTTACGAACATGAGAAGGGTTACATAGATAATATGTACAAGACGACTGGTAATTATGCATTGGAACTGGCTTATCACCACCGGATGGTTAAAATCAGGTGAGATTTTTACATGTACTTGCTTAAAAGGAGCCAGTCTGGAAATAAAGGCCAGCAGAGCTCCCTTAAAGGCCCACAAACTGCCGGTTATCATGGCTGTTTTCATTGCATCCTGACCACCAATGGTAGTATCCCAGGAAAGCTGTTGCACCGTTGCCTTGCCCTGCATATGGAGAATGAAGGCATAGATGCTTCTCTTCCGGCCTGATTTCCTGGCGTCAAACTCGGTAGATGATGGTTGCACCTTTTCGTGTCTTTCCAGCCAAAAGAGAAGCATGGTATCCCAGAGACCTAAACGAGGATCATCATCACTGAGCTGGCGCTGTAGCTTCCAGATTTTTAAAAACAAAAAGCTAGCTTCTGCAGCCAGGGAAAGTTTTTTTATCCCCTGCACATAATATATATCTACACGTATGGCAAAAGAAAGGGGGAGAAAGAGGATTAAACCTGACAGTAAAAATAAAGCCAGTCCATAAAAAAACTCCATATACTTCTCCTAGTTTTTTACCATATTCTTACCCACCAGGAAAATACTTATACATGAAGTTCAAGGCTGTTGCAGCTGTTTTATTAAGGATTCCATCTCACCCATCATCTGAAACATTCGATCCTGCACCCGTATTCCGCCGCGTCCTTCTCGAAAGGTGGGACAATGCAGATTATAGTCTATAATTTTCTTGTTGATCCGTTCCAGATCCAGACGTCGTTCGTAACAAAATAAATCCCATTTTTTTTCGTAATGCTTCAGGGCTCGCCTGGATGGCTTTTCGCGGAAAAAGATACGGGTATATTGCTGGAAAGAATGGACTTCCTTTTCCCAGCGTTCCAGATCATGATCGATTTCTTTACCCAGCTCCACCCAATAAGGGGCAAAATCATTATCCTTAAGTATTTTGAAAACCATCCGCAGCTCCTCAGGAACAAAAGGATTTTCCTCCAGGACCAGCGGCTCCCCCATTCCTTCCAATTTATCAAAGGCACCCTTTTCCTGGGCTTTGCGAATTTGTTCTTCCACTAGATCCTGGGTACTACTCATATACCGGGCTAATTTCTTGTTTTTTGCCGCTTTGATTTTGACCTCTTCATCAAGCGTTCCATCATAAGTCATCTTATCAACTCCCTATTCCTCCGGCAAAGGGGGTAAATCGTCCAGACTATTCAGATTAAACACCTTTAGAAACTCATGGGTGGTGCCATAAAGAATGGGCTTGCCGGGCTTATCCTTCTGCCCCACTTCCTTAATCAAGCCGCGCTGTGCTAAATTGTTGACAATACGATCTGTTTTCACGCCGCGTATATGTTCGATCTCTGCCCGGGTAATGGGCTGGCGATAAGCAATAATAGCCAGGGTTTCTAAAGCAGCTGTAGACAGACGTTTTTTTTCCTGGGGCAGCAAGGCTTCGATAATCGCTGCATGCTCTGCCTTGGTTCCCAGCATGTATCCATCTTCAAGCGCTATAATCTGTATACCCCGTCTAATCTCTTTATACTCCGCCATCATTTCTGCCAGCAAAGCATCAAGATCTTCTTCTCCCAGATGTAAGATGTGCATCAAATCCTCTTTGCTGACCCTATCAGGGCTGGCAAATAAGAGGGCTTCAATGCCTGCCTTTAATTCATCTTTCATGAGCATGTGCATGATCCACCTTGATAGAAATCTTGATGTCCCCAAAATCCTGCCGCTGAACGGCTTTTACTTTTTTCATGCGAATCAGTTCCAGTAAAGCCAGAAACATAGCCAGTGCTTCCCTTTTTGAAAGTACTTCATAAAATAAATCCTGAAAGATTATCTCTGACCCGGCCTGTTGCAGACGTTGCATGATTTCTTCCATTTTATCATGAACATCTACATCACCATATGGAATAGAAAAAGTTTCTGTTTCTTTTTGCTCCATCAGATCTGTAAAAGCTTTTACCAGAGCCTGTACTGTACCCGTATACTCCCGATCATCCAGCAGTACGGATTCATGCGAGCGAAAATAAACCCTGGCCGGACCATCCGTCATTCGTTCCGCCAGTAAGGCGCTTACTGCCTTATAGCGCCTGTATTCAAGTAGTTGACGGACCAATTCATCCCGGGGATCCAGGTCTTGCTCTTCCTCTTCCAGCGACGGTTCCGCCGGAAGCAGCATCTGCGACTTTAAATTGAGCAGATAGCTGGCCATAACCAGAAAATCACCTGCCTGACCCAGGTCAATGACCCCTATGGATTGAATATGTTCCATGTATTGATCCGTAATAATATGAATAGGAATATCGTAAATATCCATCTGATTCTTTTCAATTAGGTACAGCAGCAGATCTAAAGGCCCATAATAAGCTTCCAGATCGACCACATAGCTCATATTCCCACCACCATAGCCAGAAGGTTAAACAATGCTGTAACCAGCGGCCAGATTAATTTGCCTACCAGACCAGTTACAATCAACAGTAGTAAAATAAGGGGCCCATATTGTTCTAAGGAATAGATGGTTTCCGCCCCTTGATCGGAAAGAAGACCAGCCAGGATCTTGGATCCATCCAGGGGAGGTATTGGAATCAGATTAAAAGCCGCCAGAATCAAATTGATTTGAATCAAGGGAACTAATAAAGCAATCAGCAGATATACCCCTTCTGCCTGACTGTAAAGCAATAAATATTTATATAAAATCATACTAACAAAGGCAATGAAAATATTCATCACCGGACCAGCCAGGGAAACCAGCATCATGCCGCGTTTGACCCCTACCTTTTTAAAATTAAGCGGGTTAACTATCACCGGTTTGGCCCAACCAAATTTGAAAAATAGCAGCATAAAAAATCCCACCCAATCTATGTGCGGGAGAGGATTCAGGGTCAGGCGACCCTGATAATACGGGGTATCATCTCCCAGCCTGTCGGCTACCTTCCCATGGGCGTATTCATGAAAGGTAAGCCCTATAATGATGGCTGGCAGCCATATTAATGTAT